>JACQED010000591.1 GCA_016200785.1 Chloroflexota bacterium | reverse complement strand
TCCGCGCTCATGCCCGGACGAGGATATCGGCGAGGACGCCAAGCACGGCGTCAATATCCGTCGGCGTAATCCAGTAATGCAGCACAGCGCGAAAGCGGCGAGCGCCTTTCACGTCAACGAGGACGCCGCGCTCCTTCAGTCTGGCGGCGATGGCGGGCGCGTCGAGGTGAACCGACTCGGCCCCGTTGAAATAGACCATGTTGGTCTGCGGCGTGTCCGGTTCCAGTATGAGGCCGGGCAACGAGCGCAGACCATTGGCAAAGGCCACGGCGGCGGCGTGATCGTTTTTCAGCCGATCGACCATCGTATTAAGCGCGACGATGCCGGCCGCCGCGAGGATGCCCGACTGCCGCATCCCGCCCCCGAGCATCTTGCGCGCTCTGCGGGCCAGCCGGATAAACGCCGCATCGCCGCACAACAGCGAGCCGGCGGGCGCGCACAGTCCCTTCGAAAGACAAAACGTGATCGAGTCGGCGGGCGCGGCCAGTTCGCGGGCCGGGACGCCCAACGCAACGGCGGCGTTGAAAATGCGCGCGCCGTCAATATGAAACCTGAGGCCGTGCCGCTTCGCGATTACGCCGACAGCGTGTGTGTACTCGACCGTCAGTGCCGCGCCGCCGCAACGATTGTGCGTGTTCTCAAGGCAAACCAGGCGGGTGATAGGCTGATGCTCGTCGGCGCTGTTGCGGATCGCGGCCTCGATGTCTTCGAGGCGCAGAGTCCCGTCGGGTTGATTGGGGATGGGGCGCGGGTGGATGCCGCCGAGCGCGGCCATGCCCCCGGCTTCGAGCAGGTAACTGTGCGACTGATCGCCCAGGATCACCTCGTGGCCGCGCCCGCAGTGGGCCAGGAACGCGGCGAGATTACCCATCGTCCCGGTGGGCACGAACACCGCCGCCTCTTTGCCCATCCACTCGGCGGCGAGAAATTCGAGACGGCGCACCGTCGGATCGTCGCCGAACACGTCGTCGCCGACTTCGGCATGCATCATCGCCTCGCGCATCGCCGGGGTGGGATGAGTGACGGTATCGCTGCGAAGGTCAATGTATCCGTTGAGCGGAGGCACGGTGCAACTCCCAACTCCAAACTGCAAACGGGGCACAAGCGCCGTTTTGGAGTTTGATCTTTCCTCAGTATTTCTTCACGATCGCTTTATACGAATCCGGCTCGCGGTTCTGCAACGTCTGGAATTCTTCGCGGCACTTGCGCACTTCGCTCAGGTCGAGCCGCGCGAGGCAGTAGCCCTCGACGGGTTCGCCGGTTTTCGGATCGGTCTCGCCGGCCAGTGAAGCGTAGACCTGGCCGCGAGGGCCGACGATCATCGAGTCACCGAAGAAAGTGTACGTCACGTCACTGCCGACGCGATTGGCGGCGGCGATGAAGCAGGAGTTCTCGTAAGCGCGCGCCAGCACGTAAGTGCGCCATTCGTCCTGATGCGGCTTGGCCCAGTTGGCGCAGGCGACGATCAGTTCAGCCCCATCGAGCGCCAGCGAGCGGGATACTTCGGGAAAGGCGAGGTCGTAACCGAGCATCAGCCCGACGATGCCGAATTGGCACTCGAACACCATGTAGCGGAACCCGGCGCGAAACGCCATTCGCTCTTCGTCTTTGAGATGCACCTTGCGGTAGTCGCCGATCACTTCACCATCCGGCCCGATCAGCACCGCCGAGTTGAAGATAATGCTCTCGACCTTCTCTTTCGACGGCAAGCCAAAGGCGATATGCACGCCGGCCTCCTGCGCGCGCTGGGCCATCACGTTGACCGACGAGCCGGGCACGCGCTGGGCGAGATCGGTGAAGTTCTTGCCGCACTCATAACCCGTCGTCGCCAGTTCGGGAAAGACGATGAGATCGACTCTCTGCTGTGCGGTAATCTTTGTCACGTAATCCGACATCTTGACCAGATTGTCTTCCATCTGGCCGAGGGCCGGTTTCATTTGAACGGTGGCGACGGTGACTTCGCGCATGAAAACTCCTCTTATGATCGGGAACGAAGATCGAAAAGTACCTGCTGCAGTGCCTCCGGCAGCGGAGCATCAAACACTTTGCGCCCGCCGGTCGAGGGGAGCGCCAGCGTCAGCCGCGCGGCGTGCAAGAAGTGGCGCGGCGTGGCAATCGTGGAATGCCGCCGGCCGTAGACCGTATCGCCCGCGACCGGACAACCGAGAAACGCGAAGTGAACGCGAATCTGGTGCGTGCGCCCGGTGCGGGGCCGGGCCTCGACGAGCGTGTGCGCTTGGAACTTCTCGACGACGCGATACTCGGTGATCGCCTCGCGGCCCAGGTCGCCGCTCACCACGGCCATCCGTTTGCGATTGCGAGGGTCGCGGCCAATCGGGGTTTCGATGCGCCCGCGATCCGTCGGCGGAGCGCCGTCCACCAGCGCCGTGTAAACCTTCTCGACGGCGCGACTCTTGAACTGTCGTTGGAGATCGCGATGTGCCCGATCGTTCTTGGCGACGACGATCAATCCCGAAGTCTCTTTGTCAAGCCGGTGGACGATGCCGGGGCGCTGTTCGCCCCCCACCCCTTCGATCTCCGGATCGTGACCGAGGACGGCGTGCGCCAGCGTCCCACGCACGTGGCCGGCTGAGGGATGGACGATCATGCCCGCCGGCTTGTCGATCACGATAATGTCGTCGTCTTCGTAGACGATCGCCAGCGGGATCGCTTCGGGCTGGATGGCGGCTGGCACGACGGGCGGGACGCGGACGACGACTCGCTCGCCGCCCTCCACCTTTTGCCCCACCTTCGCGGCGACGACGCCGTCCACCGCAACCAAGCCATTCTCGATGAGCCGTTGAATCTGAGTCCGGGAAAAATCGGCGAGGGCGGCGGCCAGCGCTTTGTCGAGTCGTTCGCCGGGAGTGTCAAGCGTCAGTCGCAGTTCATTCATCGTGGCCGCCGTCATCCCGCGATCAGATCATTCTCTGACCGGTGTGGGAGCCGGCGGACTCGCGGCCTCGCGTTCCGCTGCGGCCGGGTGCTTCGCCCGCCCTTCCAGCCACAAGACCAGGGCCAACACGGCTACGCCGACGCTGATGCTCGCGTCGGCCAAATTGAAAACGGGGAAGTGGGTCACTTCGATGAAGTCGGTCACAGTGCCGAAGCGCAGGCGGTCGATCAGATTGCCGATCGCACCGCCCAACTGCATTCCGAGCGCGAGCCGAACAAGCCACTGGCCGGACGGCAGTTGCCAGTAATACCAGATGATGATGCCCGTCACCACAAACGCGACGATGGTCAGTGCTTGCCCGCCGCCTTTGAACTGGCCGAAGGCCATGCCCGTGTTCGTCCAGTAAGTAAGATTGATGAACGGTCTCAACCCCTGGATCGGATTCCACCGCTGGCCGAGGGCGAGGTTCGCCCGCACCAACGCTTTCGTCCATTGATCGAGGCCGACTACAATGCACGCCATCAGGACCAGAAAACCGAGATTAACAACACGCTTCACCCGAACCTCCATCGCGGGCGCATTGTACACTAGCGAGAAAGGGAAAGCAATATTCGCTTGACTGACGTGGTCGCCGACACGTTCAGCCGCCGCCTATCAGTGATGATCTCGCGCGTGCGTGCCACGGTGCTCTCCATGATGAGTCAATCGGATGCGTTCGGCCAGATCGCCGGCGGCCCGGCGATTGGCGCGGTGGAGACGATCTTCTCTTTGCGCGCCGCAATGGCTGTCACCGGCGCTTTGCTCTCGCCCATCACGCTGATTTACGCCCGCGCGATACGGCGGGGGACGCTCAGCACCGCCCCCGCCGGGAAGGAGGTCATCGTGACGGAGTAGGTTTTTGCGATTTCTGTTTGACTCTTACTTCGGGCTTCGCGACGGATTTCCGCTTCAACACTTTCGATTTGGTGGACGTTGGCTTGGCTTTGGTCCTGGCGGGTGATGACTTGCGCCTGGCCTTGCCGGTCGCGGCCTTCATTCTGCCCTTCGCCTTCGGCGGACGCGGCGCGAGGATCAGACTTAACATCAGCCTCTCACCGTCGAACTCGTCTTCAGCCGTTGACGATCCTGATGGGGCGGCGCCGGCGGTCATCCGGGTCGCCAGCGTCTCGGCCATGATGTAGCCGCGAAACTTCTCGGCGGCCGAGGTGAGAACGGCACTGGCAGAATAGTAAAGCGCGATCCGATCCGAAATGTCGAAGCCGGCATCCTTGCGCAGCTCTTGCGCGCGCCGAACGAATTCGCGAGCGAGGCCCTCGTCGCGAAGTTCCGGCGTGACGACCGTGTCGAGCGCGACGACGTACTCGCCCTCGGCTTTGACCGCAAAGCCGGACTTCGGCTGTGGTGTGAGGATCACTTCGGCGGGCGCGACTTCCACTGTTTGCCCATCTACTCTCAGCGCAAGATTCCGGCCGGCACGCAGTCTCATGACGGCGGCATAGGGATCGATCTCGGCAAGGGCAGCGCGCACTTTCGGAAACAGCGCGCCGAACTTCGGGCCGAGCGCGCGATTGTCCGGCATCAGTCTGTACGTGACGAGATCGGCCTCGTTCGCCGCGAAGTCCAATTTCTTCACGTTGAGTTCGTCGGTCACGAGCGGGGCCATGCGGTTGAGTCGCTCGTGCTGATCGGGCGGCGCGACGACGACGGCGCGGCTCAGGGGCTGGCGCACTTTGAGATTCCCCGCCGCGCGCACTGCGTGGCCGAGGGCCACCACCTTGCGCGCCGCGCTCATGTCGGCCAAGAGCGACTCGTCCGTTTCCGCGGAGTCCACCTGCGGCCATTCGCAGTGGTGCACGCTCGAAAACGCCTTCGCGTCCACGCTCCGCACGAGATTCTGATACATTTGCTCGGTCACGAACGGCACGAACGGCGCGAGAAGTTTCGTCAGCGTCACGAGCACTTCGTACAGCGTCGCGTACGCGGCCTGCTTATCTGAGTCGGCCTCCGATTTCCAGAAGCGGCGGCGCGAACGGCGCACGTACCAGTTGCTCAGATCGTCCAGAAATCTCTCGACCGGTTGTGTCGCCTCAAAGGCGTGATAGTCCTCCAACGCGGCGGTGACTTCGCCAATCACCTGTTGCAGTCGGCCCAGGATCCAACGATCCAGATCGCTTCGCCCCTCACCCGCTGCGGTTCTCCCAAAGGGAGAGGGGTGCGACTTCCTCTCCCTTTGGGAGGGGGCCGGGATGAGGGCACGGGTGAGGGGAGGCTTCCACCCATCCAGATTCGCATACGTCACAAAAAACGCATACACGTTCCACAGCGGCAAAAGGAAGTGGCGGCGCGTTTCGTCCGCCCCGTGATAGCCGAAGAGCATGTCGGCCTCGTAGCGCTGATTGCAATACATCCAGCGCATCACGTCGGCCCCGATGTTGTCGGCGGCCTCGTTGAATTCGATGGCGTTGCCCCACGACTTGTGCATCGCGCGGCCATCTTCGGCGAGGAGTGTGGCGAAGCCGAGGATAGTGCGCGTCGCCGGCTTGTTCTCCAGCGCCGCCGCCATCGTCAACAGCGAGTAGAACCAGTTTCGGAATTGGCCGGGGAACGACTCGGTGATGAAGTCCGCCGGGAACCACTTGCGCCAGTAGTCCATGTCGCCGTGGTAGCCCATCGTCGAGAACGAGACGATGCCGGCGTCGAGCCACGGGTTGCCCACGTCTTTGATGCGCGAGGTCTTCGCGCCGCAATTCGAGCAGGCGATCTTCACCGCGTCGACGTAAGGCCGGTGCGGTGTGTGATCCTTGAACTCGTCCCAGCCCTCCAACGCGCGCTCTTCCAGTTCCTCGCGGCTGCCGATTACGTCGAAGTGGCCGCACGACTCGCATTCCCAGATGGGCAGGGCCAGTCCCCAGTAGCGCTTCTTCGAGATCATCCAGTCGTGCATGTTGCGCAACCAGTCGAGTTCGCGGTCGCGCCCGAAGTCGGGAACCCAGCGTATCTGATTCGTGATGTCGATCAGCGGGCCGCGCAGACCATCCATCCCGATGAACCACTCGTCCACCAGCCGGAAGACGAGCGGAGTCGCGCAACGCCAGCACTGCGGGTAACGGTGTGTGTACGTTGCCAGTTGATAGAAACGGCCCTTCTCCTTCAAGTTGTCCAGAATCGGGTCAGTCACTTCGGAAACATGCATGCCGGTCAGCCAGTCGAAGCCCTCGATGTAAAGGCCGTTCTCGTCGAGTGGCGCGACCACGGGCAGGTTGTACTGCTTGTGCAGTTGGAAGTCCTCGGCGCCGCAGCCCGGCGCGATATGGACGATGCCCGTGCCCTCGGCCTCGCCGACGGCGTCCCACAGTATCACCCGATGCGCTTGCACTGCGCTCTCGGGAATGTTTTGGAATAGACGCCGCAGTCCCGGCTCCGACCAGCCTCCCGCGCGCTGTGACGAGGGCAAGTCGTCGAACGGTCCGACGTACTTCCATCCTTCCATCTCCCGGCCCGTCAGTTCACCGACGACTTCGTACTTGCCCTTGAGCATCTTCGTCGTCCCTTTGGACAAATAGAAGAACTCGTCGCCGCCTGGCCCGCCCGGCATGGTCGGCGCGGGCTGGCGAACTTTTACGTAGGCCAGTTCCGGGCCAACGGCAGCGGCCACATTGGACGTCAGCGTCCAGGGCGTCGTCGTCCACACGAGCAGAGACTCGCCGGGACGATCCACGAGCGGGAAACGAACGGTCAGTCCGGGGTCGGCTTTCTCGATGTAGCCCTCGGTGACGATCTCGTTCTGGCTGATCCCGGTTCCGCAGCGCCAGCACCACGGCATCACGTCGGTTCCCTTGTAGACCCAGCCGCTGTCGGCGCCTCTCTTGAGGAAACCCCAGATGTCGTAATTGTTCTTGTCGCTGAAAGTGAAGTACGACCCGCCAAGT
>JACQED010000590.1 GCA_016200785.1 Chloroflexota bacterium | reverse complement strand
CGAGCGGGCGGACATCCATTCTGGAGCACACCCGTTCCAGTCATTCCCCTATCAATGCCTTCATCTTCGCCGAATGCAAATGACAAATCGCCACCGCCAGCGCGTCGGCGGCGTCGTCGGGGCGCGGGACTTCGGGCAAGGCCAACAAAGTCCGCACCATCGTCTGCATCTGAATCTTGTCGGCCCGACCATAACCGGCGACGGCCTGCTTGACTTCGAGCGGGGTGTACTCGCCGACGGCGATCCCGGCGTCGGCCAGCGCCAGCATCGCCACGCCGCGCGCCTGCCCGACGGTCATCGCCGTCGTCACGTTGCGGGCGAAAAACAATTTCTCCACAGCGCCGGAGGCCGGGCCGTGGAGAGTGAGCAGGGCGCGCAGTCCGCGATAGATCGTTTGCAGGCGTTCGGGCATCGGCGCGTCGGACGGCGTTTCGATCACGCCATACGTGACCAGCGTCAGGCCAGTGTCAATCTCGCGCACTAACCCATAGCCTGTTCGCGCCGTGCCGGGATCGATGCCAATGACTATCATCCAATTGCCGATTGCAAATCCCCAATTGCAGACTGCAATCAGCAATCGGCAATCGGCAATTTGCAATCCTCACATCGCCGCCTCGTAAGCCGCCATCACCTCGTCGGTGATCGAGAGATTGGAGTACACGTTCTGCACGTCGTCGAGCTCTTCCAGCTGCTCGATCACCTTCATCACCTGCACCGCCTCGGCCTGCGGCAGTTCCATCTTCGCGTTCGGCTCCATCCGCAGTTCGGCCTCGTCGGGCGCGATCTTGGCCTCGGCCAGCCGATCGCGCACGGCCTGAAAGGCTTCGACGGGCGCGACGATCTCCACCGAATCTTCGCCGGTGATCACGTCGTCGGCGCCGGCCTCCACAGCCATCTCGAATATCTCTTCCGGGCTGTGGTCGCGCGAATGGATGGCGAAGTAGGCCTTGCGCGCGAACTGCCAGCCGACCGAGCCGCCTTCGCCCATACTCCCGTTGTGGCGGGTGAGCACGCGGCGCACGTCGGACACACTGCGGTTGCGGTTGTCGGTGACGACTTGAATGAGGAGCGCGACGCCGTGTGGCGCGTAGCCCTCGTACATGACCGACTCGAACGCCGTGCCTTCTTTGTCTTCGCCGGTGCCGCGCTTGATCGCCCGCTCGATGTTTTCTTTGGGCATATTGTTGGCGCGGGCTTTGTCCACCGCCAGCCGCAATTTGAAATTGGCTTCCGGGTCGCCGCCGCCTTCGCGCGCCGCCATCACGATCTCGCGCGCCAGCCGCGTGAAAACCTGGCCGCGCTTGGCGTCAGCCGCGCCCTTCTTGCGTTTGATTGTTGACCATTTTGAATGACCGCTCATGGGGAGTGCTCCTTGCCGCCGCGCGCTTGCAGAAATTTGGCGGCAAAAAGATTATACCATAGCCTCATCTCTGATATACTCGCGCCGATGAGAAGCAAAGTCACTCTCGCGTCACACTTGGCGTTCGTTGCTCTCAGCGTCCTGGCCTGCCAGCCAGCCTCGACCCCGACGCCGCCACTTCCCGCGCCCACCGCGATCGCCGCTGCCGCCACGCGCCCTCTCCACCCGTCGCCGACCGCGACTGCGCTCCTGCCCACGACAACGCCAGCCGTCACTCCGACGCCGGCCTTCGATCCTTTTGCGGCGAATCTGCCGGCGTCCGATTTTTCCTTCACTATCCCGCCAGCCATTCAGCATGTCACCGAAACATCGGCGGTATTGTACTTCGCGTTCGAGCGCCCGACGCCCGGTACGGTATTCTACCGGAGCGCGACGACGCCGATTGAGAACATTGCCTTTGGCGAAGATTCCGCCGTGCATCTGATCGCCTTGCCCGATTTGAAACCCGGCACGACCTACGATGTGCTCGTCGCCGCCGGATCGGAGTCCAACTATGGTTCACCGCTGTTTATGAGCGACGTTTGGGGCGCGCAAACTGTGACGACGCCGCCTTTCGCCTCGCCCCTGCGCTTCGCGGCCATCGGCGACTCCGGCTTTGGCGACGCGGCGACTCCCGCGCTGGCGGCCCAGATGCTTGCCCGGAATCCCGCCTTCGTTCTGCATCTCGGCGATGTGGTCTATCGTGCGGGTGAACAGAGGAATCCGGGTGAAGCCTTTCGCATAAAGTATTTCGAGCAGTTTGCCGTGCTGTTGCATCGTGTGCCGATTTATCCGACCATCGGCAACCACGACGTAGAAGCGGCGACTCTCGCAAGGGGAACGCCGTATTACTTCACCGCGTTTCCACCATTCGCCGAGCCGACGTTCCCGGCCGCCGATAGCACGCCGCTGAGAAAGTGGTATGCCTTTTCGTTCGCGGGCGTTCAGTTTCTTTCGCTTGACTCGCAAGCTCTCTTCGGCGATCCGGGCAGAGCCGAGCAGGAAGCCTGGCTGGAGGAACGGCTGGCCGATTCGCAATACGTTTACACGATTCCCTTCTTTCACGTTCCGCCCTATTCGAGCGGGCCGCATCGCGGCGATGGGTTGGCGGTTCGCCCGTGGGCCGATCGCTTCGAGGCGGCGGGTGTGCCGCTCGTCATCTCCGGCCACGATCACGACTACGAGCGGCTGGTTCACGGCCCGACGACGTACATCATCTCCGGCGGCGGCTCGGCCACGCTCTACAGCATAAAGGCGAAGCGGGACGAGAGTCGGTTCTTCGCCAGTGCGAGTCACTTCACGTTGTTCGACGTGTATCCGGATCGGATCGAGGTGAGGGCGATTGGGGCGGATGGCAATGTGATCGATAGCGCGACGATTGCGACGACGCGCTGAACGAAGGGTGATGTTTGTCGTTTGCCAAAGAAGAAGCCCCTCCACACAAAATGGAGGGGCTTCGTTTGATCATGCCCCCGGACGGAATTGAACCGCCAACCTTGGCCTTAGGAGTGCCCTGCTCTATCCTTTTGAGCTACGGGGGCGAACACAGCCAATTATAGCACGGCCGGTTTTCACCGCGAAGACGCGACCCCGCAAGCGCAGGCGGGGCAGGCGGGCGCAAAGAGAGCACGGGAAACCTTCGCGCTCTTTGCGCCTTCGCGGTAGAGCCTCATCTGATCTCCCCCGAAGCCAACACCTGTTTGACCTCCCCGATGGCTTTGGTCACTTGAATGCCGCGCGGACAGGCGTTGGTGCAGTTGAACACCGTTCGGCAGCGCCACACGCCCGTGTTCTGGTTGAGCACGGTGAGACGTTCGGAGGCCGCCCGATCGCGCGAGTCGAAGATGAATCGGTGCGCTTGAACGATGGCCGCCGGGCCGACGTATTCGCCGTTGGCCCAGAAAGAGGGGCAGGAGGTCGTGCAGGCCGCGCACAGGATGCACTTGGTCGTGTCGTCGAAGCGTTCGCGATCGGACGGCGATTGCAGACGCTCGCGCCCGTCGGCGGGCAGCGGCTCGTCGTTGACCAGGAACGGCATGACCGAGCGATAATGGGCGAAGAACGGCTCCATATCTACGATAAGGTCTTTGATAACGGTCAGGCCGAGGATCGGCTCGACTTGAATCTTATGGCCCACGTCTTGGATCAACACTTTGCAAGCCAGCCGGTTGACGCCGTTGATCCGCATCGCGTCGGAGCCGCAGATGCCGTGCGCGCACGAACGGCGCAGAGTCAGTGTGCCGTCCTCGTACCATTTGACTTTGTGCAGGGCGTCCAGCACTCGGTCCGTCGGCTCGGCTTCCACGTCGTACTCGCCCCAGTAGGGCCTTGTGTCCTTTTCGGGATTGAAGCGTTTGATTTTCAGATGAACACGCATGAGCAGAATTTCCTCTTCGAGTGAGAGTATGTTTTCACAGAAACCACAACTTCACCGCGAAGACGCGAACGCCGCGAAATTGTTTTGTGTTTCCTTCGCGCTCGCCTGCCCCGCCTGCTTTTGCGGGGTGGCGTCTTGGCGGTTCAACAAAGCCACGCGCTGATAGACTGCCAACGTCGCTTCGGCGGCAGCCTCCCACGTGAACTGCGCGGTGCGGGCGATGCCCCGCGCGGAAAGGTCGGCGCGCAGGGTGGCATCGTCCAACACGCGCCCCAGCGCCTCGGCCCACTGGCGCGGGTCGGAAGGCGGCAACAGGATTCCCGCGTCGCCCACCGCTTCGGGCAGGCTGGAGGTGTTCGAGGCGACGACCGGCGTCCCACACGCCATCGCCTCCAGCGGCGGCAAGCCCATCCCTTCGTACAGCGACGGGAACGCAAAGGCCGAGGCCAGCGACAACAGCGCAGGCAGATCGGCTTCGGGCACGGGGCCGGTCACGATCACTTCGTTTTCCAGGCCGCTCGCTTTGAGCCGCTCGAAGAACGATTGATAGAGCCAGCCCGGCTTGCCGGCGATGACGAGGCCGGTGCCGGAGTGGGTCTCTCGCAGCCGCCGATAGGCTTCTAGCAAATGCGCGTGATTCTTGCGCGGCTCGATGGTGCTGACGATTAGAATAAAGCGTTCGGGCAACCGATATTTCGCCCTCACGGCGGCCAGCGTTTCGGGATCGGCGACTCGCTTGAAGTGCGGCTCGACGCCCTCCGGGATCACAACGAATTTGTCCGGCGGAACGTTGAGCAGTCGCTGGGCGTCACGGCGACTGCACTCCGACACGGCGATGATCGCGTCGGCGGCGGCCAGAAAGCGCGGGAACATCAGCTTGAGAAACCAGCGATTGAGCGGCAGATGGTGTTCCGGCAGGATCAGCGGAATCAGGTCGTGCAGAGTAACGATGGTCCGAATCCCCCGGAAGCGCGGGAGCAAATGATCGGTCGCGTGGAACAGGCCAACGCCGGGGAACCAACTGTCCAATCGCGGCGCGCCGAAATAAGTCAGCGCGGCGCGAAGCCGCCAGGGTTTGTCGCCCAGCGGAGAAGCGTAGCGCGGCAGGCGATCGAACGGCGCGGGCGGCTGACCTTCACGACTGCGATTGTAGAAGACGGCGTAATCTCCGTGCGGGTCGATCGCGAGCAGGGCGCGGAGCAGGGAGGCGGTGTAACGGCCCAATCCGGCGCGGCCTTGAATCGCAGGGGAGATGTTGAGGCAGGCTCTCATTCTGCCTTTGTCGCTTTTCGCCGGGCGCGGTATTGGTCGGCCAACTCACTCATCCATGCCATGTCGCCAAAGATCGGGACTCCTTCATCGGCTATGTCAAGGACGAATGTTCGATAGATAAACTGCCGCACCTCGCGTTTTGTCCAAGCGAATACATCTACTCCGGTCGGCTTCCCTCGCCTCACGGCCTTTGTCCGTTCGCGCCAGTCCGTCGGCAGATTGCGCGCCACAACAAAGAGATCCCAATCACTGAATTCATCGCCGTCGCCGCGCGCCCGTGAGCCGAATAGGATCACGGTCTGCACGTCAAAGTGTGATCGGAGGCTATCTATATATTCGGCGATAAGTCGCGGACAGCGTTGACTATCTGTTGTGCCCATTCGATGCACTCTTCGGCTTGAGATTCGCTAAAATGCCGTGCGGGGACTGCGGCAAACGGCACAGCATCGGGATAACGGCTGGACGTCATTACGGCATCTAGCCCGTCGGCAGCCTCTTGGAGATGACTCAACTCGTGTACTCCCTCAACTCGCCGTGCGGCGTTGCCCAAAATCAAATCAAGGATCGTGTGTATGCGACGGAACGGGAGATCTCGAAAGACGTAAACGGCCTTAACGGCTTTCTCAGCCGCTTGTTCTGCCATATAGCAGGCCCAATTAAAGTGCCCGCTGGCAACATTGTCGTGCGCCGCAGTCAAATCGGATTCGGCTTGCTCAAACCACCGCGCCGCTTCCTGTTGTCGTGCTTCTTCAGGAGACAACTCGGCCGGTTCTTCTTTGTCATCCAACGGCTCGAGTTCGGGCGGTGACTCCGCCATCAGTACTTCCTCTCCTTCGGCTCGAACTTCGTAATCACCACCGGCCTCTCGCCAAATCGTAGATAGCCTTTAGCCACCGTCGCGCTGGAACCGGTCGCGCGATAAGCCAGCGAGTGCTTGAGCCAGTTGTCGTCGTCGCGGGCAGGGTAATCATCGCGATAATGCGCGCCGCGCGATTCGTTGCGGCGCAGGGCGGCGGCGGCGGTCACTTCGGCGAGGTCGAGCAGACAGCCGAGTTCAAACGTTTCGAGCAGGTCGGTGTTGTAGCGCTTGCCTTTGTCGTCGATCTTGATCAGCGTGAAGCGGTCTTTCAGTTCACGGACTTTAGTAAGGGCCGCTTGCATCATTTCGGCAGTGCGGAAGACGCCGACGTTGTCCATCATGATCTTTTGCATCTCGTCGCGGATGATCGCGCCGCGCTCCGTGCCCTCAGTCGTGCGGATACGTTCGAGTTCGGCGACGATCTCGGCCTCGGGGTCGGGAGGCAGGGGCGCGAAGTCGGCGGTCTGGCAAAATTCGGCCACGGCCTTGCCCCCGCGCCGACCGAAGACGACGAGGTCAACCAGCGAGTTCGTGCCGAGGCGGTTCGCGCCGTGCACCGAGACACAGGCGCACTCGCCTGCCGCGTACAGGCCGACGACTTTCGTCTTCGCGTCGTACAGCACCTGGCCGTCGTTGTCGGTCGGGATGCCGCCCATCGCGTAGTGCGCGGTGGGCTGGATCGGAACCGGCTCCGTCATCGGCTCGACGCCCATGTAAACTCGCATCATCTCAATGATGTCGGGGAGTTTGGCCTCAAGTTCGTGGGCCGTCACCATGCGGCCACCGGGCGCGCTCTTGTAACGATTGATCGAGTCGGGGCGAATGTCGAGATAGACGTAGTCTTTGCCGCCGATGCCCCGGCCCTCCTTGACTTCCTGATAAATGAAACGCGAGGCCATGTCGCGCGGCGCGAGATCCTTGAGCGTCGGCGCGTAGCGTTCCATGAAGCGCTCGCCCTTGTCGTTGAGGAACACGCCGCCCTCGCCCCGCGCCGCTTCCGAAAGCAGGATGCCCATCCGGTAGATGCCGGTGGGATGAAATTGGAAGAACTCCATATCCTCCAACGGCAGACCGCGCCGGAATGCCGAGGCGACCGGATCGCCGGTGAGCGAATGGGCGTTGGAGGTGACGGAGAAAATGCGCCCGAACCCGCCGGCGGCGATCAGCGTGGCTTTGGCGTGAAAGACGTGGACTTCGCCGGAGTTTATCTCGATCGCCACGACGCCCCGGCACACATTGTCTTCGACGAGAATGTCCACCACGAAGAACTCGTCGAAGAAGCGCACCTGCTGCTTGATACAGTTCTGATACAGCGTTTGCAGGATCATGTGCCCGGTGCGGTCGGCGGACTTGCAGGCGCGCATCACGGGCCGTGCGCCGAACTCGGCGGTGTGGCCGCCGAAGCGACGTTGTTCGATGCGGCCCTCGGGCGTGCGATCGAAGGGCAGGCCCATGTGCTCCAGTTCGATGATCGAGTCAATCGCGTCGCGGGCGAGTATCTCGGCCGCGTCTTGATCCACCAGATAATCCCCGCCCTTGACCGTGTCGTACATGTGCCATTCCCAATGATCTTCTTCCATGTTCGCCAGCGCGGCGGCGATGCCGCCCTGCGCCGTGCCGGTGTGGGAGCGGGTGGGATAAAGTTTCGAGATGACGGCGACGTTGGTCGCTTTGGAGGCGTGCAACGCGGCCATCAGCCCCGCGCCCCCCGCGCCGACGATGATAGCGTCGAATTGGTGATGTTGGGTCATTACTTTCGCACTCCTCCGATAATCGCCACGCCGCCAATCGCCGTAATCACCGCCCACAGGATGAACATCCCCCACTTGATCGCCCGGTTCAGTCTCTGATCGTGAACGTAATCGTCCACCACCGCCCGCAGGCCGTTGACGCCGTGGGCGAAGGCGAATGCGAGGAGCGCAACATCGTAGACGCGCCAGCCGACCATCGCCCAGCGCAGGGCAACGTAGTCGAGATCGATTTTGTGAACGCCGACGATCACGTCCTGAAGGGCGACGTGAATCCACACGAGCGGGATGAGCAGGACGCCGCTCCAACGCATGAACAGCCAGGCCCACGTTTCGAGGTTGCGCGCGGGCACGGCCAATGGCCGACCGGTTGCAGTGTGAGTCGTTGCAGACATTCTAGCCTCCCGGCACGCCCAACAGCGTGACGCCGAAACTGTAGTACAACAGCGCGCGGCCCATCAGGAAGCCGGCCGGCAGCCACAGGACAATCGTGCCGACGAAAGCGACCCAGAAGAAAGTTCTCTGCCGCGATTCGGTCCATAAGTGCGGGTACAAGTCGAAGAGGATGATCCGCAGGCCATTCAGCCCGTGATAGATCACCCCGGCGACCAGCGCCATCTCGCCGATCATGAAGAACGGATTGCGATAGATTTCAATCGCGTGGATGTACAGGCTGGGAAAGAAATAGACGGTCGAGGTGTCGAGGATGTGGATGGTGAGAAATAATAGTGTCGCGAGACCGGAGAGCCGATGGAAGTTGAAACTCCACTGCGCCTCGCGACCCCGGTAGCGGACGCTCTCGGTGAGCGTGGTGATGAGAGAAGACATCAATGCCTCCGAGTGGGGGTTT
>JACQED010000548.1 GCA_016200785.1 Chloroflexota bacterium | reverse complement strand
GGGTGTGATTCGCGCCGACCATCCGGCTGAATTCGTCGCGGCCTTTGAGCGACTGAAGCGGATTCTGATCCCCACCGGCTCAACTGAGATTCTCGTGGAGCGATTCATCCCCGGCTTCGAGGTCGCGCTGGAGGGAATACTGAATCGCGGCGCGCTCAAAATCCTGGCGCTGTTCGACAAACCCGATCCGCTCCATGGCCCCTTCTTTGAGGAGACGATTTACGTGACGCCGTCGAGGCGGCCCGAAGAAACGCAGTCGGAGATTCGAGACTGCGCAGCGCGGGCAGCGGCGGCGCTCGGTCTGCGCGAGGGGCCAATTCACGCCGAACTGCGGGTTAACGAGGCCGGGCCGTGGATCGTCGAGATTGCGGGGCGGTCTATCGGCGGGCTGTGCTCCAACACACTGCGCTTCGGCACAGACGTTTCAGAGGAAGAACTAATTTTGCGTCAGGCGTTTGGAATGGAGATCGAGTCGTTCAGCCGCGAGGATCGGGCTGGCGGGGTGATGATGATCCCGATTCCGTCGGCAGGCATCCTCAAGTGCGTGGAAGGTGTGACAGACGCTGAGATCGTGCCGGGGATCGAATCAATCGAGATCACCGCCAAACTCAATTACCCCATCGTCCCTCTGCCCGAGGGCGACAGTTACCTCGGATTCATCTTCGCTCGCGGCGCGTCGCCCGCCGAAGTGGAGGCCGCACTGCGCGAGGCGCACCGGCGGCTGAGGTTCGAGATCGTGCCGGAGATCTCGGTGCTGGCCAATTGCTGACGCCTGGCTGCCTGTCGCCTCTCAAAACAGCCGGATGGCGGCCAACACTAGCGCCGTTATCGCCCCGAGGAGCACAAGGGTGACTCCGAATATCACGACGAGCAGGAGCGCCGCGTACCGGCCGGGCGACAGGCCGTAGTGCGTGCGATAGGGGTCAACGCCAGCCGGCAGGGCCGCGTCACCGCTTCGAGCACTGGCCGGGCGTTTGAAGCGCACCCGGCTGTCGTCGAATTTCTCCAGCATGATCCATCCGGCGCGGGCTTCTTCCTCCACCAGTTTGCGGAGCACCTCTGGCTTGCGAAAGGCGTTCGTATTGGCTCGGACGATCTTGAACTCCCACTCATTGTCCAGATCGCCCGGTGCATACCGGGTCATGTCTTCCTCCTCTTCGTGCAATCGCCGTCGGGCTTCGGCTGCGGCTACGGCAGCGGCGGTGTTTGCGGCAGTGGTGCCAGCGATGTAAGCCATGTCAATACCTCCCATCCAGCACAGTCCGCAAAGGATCAAACTGATCCCGCGTCGGCTCCGCTCAACAGAACCACGATTCAGTCAAGTGGGGCACTGCCCAGTGGTTGGCCGCCGGCGGTTGGTCGTCAGCCGCCGGCTGTGTTCCGGTTGCGGCATAAGCCAGATCGCGGATCGCGCCGAACGTCGTCCGGCCATCTTCGCCGGCCGCGGCGGCCCGCTCGAGTCGTTCGCTGACCGCGTGATACAACGCGTCCATGCGCGGATCGGGATGATCCCAGCGATAAGCGTAGTTGCCCGGTTCGAGTTTCCCAAGCCACGCCGCGTTGTCGGGTTGCGCGGCCAGCGCCGAGCCCGGCGGCACGAGCAATCGGATCGAATACTGTACCGGGTCAATGTGGTCAATCAGATCGTTCGCCCGGACAAATTCGAGCATCTCGACGTAGTCGTCCAGCGACGTCCACGGCGTGAACGCCACCCACGAAGGCCGGAGAGGAATGCCGGCGTCAGCCACGATCTGCAGCGCTTCGGTCATGTCGGCGCGGGTGTGGCCTTTCGCGAGACTCGCCAGCACGAGGTCGCTCGTAGACTCGAACGCCGAGACGACGAAGGCACAGCCCAGCGCGCGAAACTCCAGGAACAAATCGCGAAACTCCAGAATGTGCTCGACTTTGGCCGTGAGGTCGAAGGTCACAGCGGGAAATTCGTCGTGAAGGGCGCGGACGATTTTCAGCGAGTGGCCGGGCCCGTTCAGAAAATCGGGGTCGCCGAAGGTGATGTGCCTCGCCCCCGCGTTTACTTGGGCGCGGATGTCGGCCAGGACGATCTCAGCCGGGACGACGAAGAAGCGACCGTTGTAAACCGGGGTGATCGGGCAATGCAGGCAGGTATGCAAACAGCCTCGGCTAGCTTCCACATATCCGGCCAGCCGATGATCGCCGTCGGAGACAAAGTGCGCGTAGCGCGCGATCGGCGGGAGTGTGTCGCGTTTGGGGAGAATGAAGCGAAGGCGGTGCAGGTAAGGTTCGGCGCGGCGCGCGCGAGTGCCGACGCCGGCAATCGGCCCGGCCTCGCCGCGCTCGAGCGATTGAATGAGATCGAGCAGAGGCTGTTCGTACTCGCCGGCGACGACCGTGTCCGCCGGCCCGCGGAGCAAATAGTCCGCGTTAAGCCACGCGTAGAGGCCGT
The DNA here is from genome assembly GCA_016200785.1 of Chloroflexota bacterium. GTDB lineage: Bacteria > Chloroflexota > Anaerolineae > Anaerolineales > JACQED01 > JACQED01. Next base: position 28,344 of record JACQED010000548.1, on the reverse strand, counting down.
AGAAGCAAACGTGCGCCGAGGGGTTGATCTGCCGCACGCGGGCGGCGGTCTGTTCGCCCAACCGCAGTGCAGTGTGCATCGGAACGGAGATCGCAACGAAGCGAGCCTGGGCGACTACGGATGGAGACAGCGGCTCAACCGACAGATCGAGGGCGGCCGGCGCGTAACCGGCTTCGGCGAGAAGGCCGAGGGGTGAGGCAAGGCTGAGAGGTTGATGTCCAAGTTCGTAGCAGGCGATGAGGAGTATATCGCCGGGCCGCGTCCGCGTCATTTCTTGCGCGGCGCCGGCCCGTCTTTGGATTGCTCCACGCCGCCTTTAGTCTGCTGGCCTCGCTCCTCTTCCGGTATCCAGTCCTCCGGCATTTGCGCGCCGACGCCGAAGAAAAACTCTTCCATCTGCTGCATCAAAAAAGTCTGCGCCTGCGGGTCGGCCAGATTGAGGCCGTAATGGTTGATGATGAGCGTGGATTGCTGTTGCCACATGCGCCAGGCTTGTTGAGAGACGTTCTCGAAGATGCGCTGGCCGAGTTTGCCGGGGAAGGGCGGCTTTTCAAGACCGGGCAACTCCCGGCCGAGTTTGGCGCATTGGACTGTTCTGGGCATGGGGCTCCTCGCTTATGGTGAATGGCTGGTGGCAGATGGCATATAGCCGATGGCTTGTCGCAGGCAATGCGGGACAACTGCAAATACCGTCAGACGATACGCAATACGATGGGCGATAGGCGACACGCACTATAAAGCGTTTCGGCGGAATGTCAAGAGGTATTGAGTTGCGCGTTCTATTCTTCGGGATGCTCGGCGAGTTCTCGATCGTGCCGCTCAAGCGGCTGATCGAAAGCGGCAGTGAGGTGTGCGGAGTGGTGGTTCCGACTCTCAAGGGTGAAGGCGGAAGGATGAAGAGTGAGTCTTTGACTTTCCGCCTTCCACTCCTGCCCAGCCCGGTCACGACGAACATCGTGACGATAGCACGCGCCAGAGGTATCCCCGTTGTCGAAGTGAGCAAACTATCCGCGCCCGAATCACTGACGGCGGTTGCGGTCTATCAGCCCGATGTGATCTGCGTCGCCTGTTTTCCCCAGATATTCTCCCCCGAACTTCTCGCGCTCCCTCGATTTGGTTGCCTCAATTTGCATCCGTCGCTTCTGCCGGCCTATCGCGGTCCCGCGCCGTTGTTCTGGCAATTCCGCAACGGCGAAACGCGAACGGGCGTCACAATTCATTTCATGGACGAGGGCACCGACACGGGTGACATCGCTCTGCAACGTGAGATCGTTTTTCCTGACGGCATTAATGCTGTCGAGGCCGATCGGCTGTGCGCGGAGGCCGGCGCGGAGTTGGTGGTCGAGGCGCTTCGATTGCTTGAGCGCGGTGAATGTCCTCGACGGAAACAGTCCGATGCCAGTCGAGACGTTCCGCCGGGAAGCCTTTGCCACCCGTGGCCGTCCCGCGCCGATTTCGAAATCACTGCGGACTGGTCGGCTCGCCGCGCCTTCAACTTCATTCGGGGCGCTGAGGCGTGGGGCATGCCGTTCGAGATTCTCGCCGGGCCGGAGCGCATTCGCGTTCGTCGGGCCCTCGCGTTCTCGCCCGACGAGAAACTTGGCGAAGCGTGGCACCGCAAAGGCGACGAGGCGTGGGTTCAGTTTTCGCCGGGGGTGTTGCAGGCTGAGACGTTCCGGCGGAACGTCGCTACTTGACACACAGACCAAATTCGCTTAGAATACGGACAGATAGACGGTTGTCTATATGTCTCCAAAGACCTCTCGCGCCAACCCGGTCGAATTTGCCAAGGCCCTCGCCGACGAAACGCGCCAGAAGATCATGGCGATGTGCTGTTGCCAGTGGCGCTCGGTGGGCGATATCGCCGAACAAATCGGCGTTGCCCAGCCGACCGTATCGCACCATCTTGCGATCCTGCGCGACGCCGGGTTGGTGCAAGTGCGGCCCGAGGGCAAGCAGACGTTCTACACGCTCAATCAAGACCGGGTGGCTTTCTGCTGTGGACAGATCATGCAGGTGTTCGCGCCGGAGAGCGAGGCGACCGAGGCGATGAAGAAGGCGGCGGCGTAACGTGTAAGGAGCAAAACGTAAGCCGTCTCTTTTTTTGTCCGACATTATAGATGATTGTCTATGTATCCATCCAACTCGCGAGAACTTCAATACAGGAGAATACCATGCTCAAAACACCCGACACCATCCGCTCTGCCGTTCGCGAACACTACGCCGACGCCGCCCGCAAGGCTGACTCATGTTGTGGGCCGAGCGACTGCGGCTGTGGCCCGAACACAACGCTGTACGACGATCAACTGCTGACCGGCCTGCCCTCCGACGTCGCCAACTTCAGCCTCGGGTGCGGCGATCCGATCAGCCTCGCGGCCCTGCAACCCGGCGAAATTGCGCTCGATCTCGGATCGGGCGGCGGCCTCGACTGCTTCCTCGCCGCGAAGCAAGTCGGCGAGATGGGGCGCGTCATCGGCGTGGATATGACGCCGGAGATGCTCAAGCGGGCGCGCGCCGCCGCCGAACGTCTGGGCGCGGCCAACGTCGAGTTCCGACAGGGCTACCTCGAATCGCTGCCTGTCGAAGACTCGTCCATTGACGCAGTGATCTCGAACTGCGTGATCAACCTCTCGCCCGACAAGCCGCAAGTCTTCCGCGAAATCTTTCGCGTGTTGAAGCCGGGCGGGCGCATCGCCGTCTCAGACATCGTGACGAACGGCCCTCTGCCTCAAGCCGTGCAGAACAGCATGGAACAGTGGGGCGCGTGCGTCGCCGGCGCGCTCGACGTGAAGGACTACACGCGCGGCCTGACCGACGCCGGTTTCGCCGACGTTCGCGTTCAGCCGAAAGGGGAGACTGACAAAGCCCTCGCGATGCTTCCGGTCGGCGTGCCGTTTTCGGCGGCGGTGACGGCGGTGAAGCCGGGGTAAGACATTCGTGAATACGACCTCCCGGTGGGTCTCTGCCGTCTGGCTGGCACTTGCCGCCGCGTGTTGGGGACTCGGCACAGTGATGACCAAACACGCCCTGGACGGCGTGTCGCCATTCACTCTGACCGTCGTCCAACTCGCCGCGAGTGCGATCTTCCTCTGGACGCTCGTCGCCGTTCAACGCCTGCGCCTGCCGCCACGCCGTGAGATGATCCAGCCCGCCGTGACTGGCCTGCTGGAACCGGGCCTGACGATCACATTCGCGGTGCTCGGCCTGAAACTGACGACGGCCAGCATAACGACGCTGATCTTCGCCTCGCAACCGATCCTCATCATCCTACTGGCGTGGCGGGTCCTGCGCGAGCGGCTGACTCGCCCGCTGATCGCTCTTTCGGCCCTGGCTGTCATCGGCGTTGTGCTGGTCGCGGGCGTCAACCCCGGCGACGGAAATAGCGGCACGCTGACGGGCAATGCGCTGATCGTCGCCTCGCTCTTCGCCTGTTCGCTGTACCTCGTGCTGGCCCGACGGATGGTGATGACCCTCGACCCGCTTCTGCTGGTAGCACTACAACAAATCGTCGGCTTGGCGTGGGTTCTGCTCGTCTGGCCGATTGAGTTGACGCAGATCGGACTCGCCGGCCTCACGGCCATTCCGCCCGGCGCGTGGCTATGGGCGGCGGCGTCCGGTATCGTCTACTACGCGCTCGGGTTCTGGTTTTACGTGAGCGGCCTCAAAGGAACACCCGCCAGCCTCGCCGCGCTGTTTCTCAGCCTGACTTCGATCTTCGGCGTGGGTGGGGCCTATGTCTTTCTGGGTGAACGACTGTTTCCCATCCAGTGGATCGGCGCGGTGCTTATCCTCTTGGCCGTGTTTGGAGTGTCACGGCCTCAGCCTGCCGAAGTGGAGGCCGCTCACCGACAATCTCCAATCTCTAATTACCAATTGCCACTTAGCAGCCACAGGAGACCCTCATGACCGACTCAGCCTCCTACTTCTCCGCCGTCGCCGACCAGTGGGACGAAATCCGCGCCGGTTACTTCACCGAGCACATGCGCGATGCGGCAATTGCCAGGGTAGCGGCGTTGCATCCATCGCCGCTTTACCCGAACGCTGTCGTCGCCGACGTCGGCACGGGCACAGGCTTCGTGGCGATGGGCCTCGCGCCGAGAGCCGCGAAGGTGTACGGCTTCGATGCCAGCCCGGAGATGCTCGCCGTCGCCCGCCGTCTGCTCAAAGTCGAAGTGGATTTGGGCCAGGAACAGAGAACATTGGTGGCAGGCGTGGCGCATCAATACGCGCCTCCGGGGCTCAACTGATTGGAGTGAAGGCTTGCTTCGGCAAGTCTGGACAGCGCGATAAGATTATGGAAGGTAGCAGGTCCTTGAGGCGGCTACTGTGGATCATAGCATGATAACTATTCCCGCCCCAATGATTACCCCGACGACTGCCCCTCCGGCAACGTCTAACAAGTAGTGTACCCCCATCGCCACGCGGGCCAGCATGACGAGCGCGGCCAGCACGACGAGCGCGGTGGCCAACGGCGGCGGGCCGAGGAGGGCGGCGACCGTCGCCAGCATCGCCATGCGCACCGAATGGCCCGACGGAAACGAGTGCGCATCGAAGCGACGATAGATCGCGCCCCATTCCCCTTCGGGGCGCTGGCGGCGAATGAGATATTTCAACGCGAAGGTGGCCGCCGCCGTCACGAAGATGCCGATCAGCGCGGCTAGAGCCTCGCGCTTCCAAAATTCATTCCCAAGCCACCAAACAACAGAGAAGCCGACGATCCACAACGGGCTGTCGCCGGAGTGCGCGAAGATAGAAGCGAGCGTCCGGAGGCAGCCCGGACGCTCGGCGATATTCAGACGAGTCGACATTCGCGCGTCGGCTTCGAGAAATTGGGTCAAGCTCATTTCGACTGTCGTAAAAGCGACATCAGCGGTGAGTTTCCAAATCCTTTGTCAATATTTCCAACTGGAACGGCTTATCCACATCCATCCCCACTTCGGCATAGGGACAACGCAGGACACGGCCTTTGATGCCGAGGCGCTTGCTTACTTCGCGCTCGGCGTACTCCAGCGTGGCTCCGCGCGTCAGCAACAGCCACAACATATCGAAGCCGACGAGTTGGGCTTGCTTGAAAGCGCTCTTGCGCGCTTCGACAACTTTCTGCCATAGAGAGTTCTCACTGCCGCCGACGATGGCCCGGGCGCCGATCACGTTCAGGTCTGCGCCGCACACTTCCGCGTCCTTCAACCGGACGTAACTGCGCCTCGATCCGGGAAAGCGCTGTTCCATCACGGTCCGATCGACCACCGAGTAATAGAAATCACAGTCCGCGTCATTGGCCGCGTCCAGCACCCAATCCACCATCGCGCTCGTGATGGCCGGGATGTCGGAACTGGCGACGAAGATGTGTGGGGCCAGCGGGTTCTGCGCGATGAGCCAACGCGCGCCGGCTTCAATATTGGCGAGCATGTCGCCGCGAGTGGGGAGGAAGTCAAGCGGCTTGTTCTCGCAGGTGACGCCGCTCGTTTCGTCCAGGCCGACGACGACCACCCGGCCGATGCGCGCCGACCCACGCAACGCATCGAGCACCCACTGGATCATCGGCTTGCCCGCGACGTCCAGCAGGGACTTTGACTTGCCCATCGTCTGCGGATAGAGCGGTTCTTCCGGCTTCGGAATTCCGCCCGCCGTCACGATTGCGTCCATCACTCGTTAACCCTCCCTGCTTCTCGCCACGCTTCACGGTTCACGGTTCACACCTCACCCATTCAACTTTTGAATCTGCGGCTCGAACCCCAGCTGATCGAGCAACTGATTGAGTTCTTCGTACGTGAGTTTGCGTCCTTTACCGGAGACCGCGATGAGCGCCGCTTCCATCATGTTCGTTCCGAACGAGCGGCCCTCCAGCACAGGCGTCGTCGTGACGAGATACTTCACCCCGGCGGCGCGGAAGCGATCCACGTCTTCGGGCGTCGTCGTGTTGGTGCAGATGATCTTTCCATCGAGTCGCGCCGGCATGTGTCGTTTGATGTAGTGGCAATCGCCCGCTTCCACCGTTGCCCAGTTGTACCACTGCTCGTATTTCGGCGTCCATTTCTCCTGCTGTTCGCCGATGGGATACAGCCAGTCGAAGGGCACGCGGCCCACCACCGGCATGATAGTCGCGGCCAGCATTTTGACTTGATCCGGCTGGCGCAGTGGAATGGGAATGCCGAGGCCGAACATCAGGTCGCCGAACACACACTCGTAGCCGGCCTCGACGAACGACATCGTCATTCCCCACCGGTCGGCGCTCCCGGTGAACATCGCTCGCTTGGGTTGGATTTCGTCGCCGAGGCGCTTTTCCATGAACTGCGCGACGCTGCGCTCCAGCGTGTTTTTGAGGCCCGCGCCGTCCACAACTGGCGTCTGCTTGACGAAGCGCACCATTGGGCTGACGGAATGAAGCGCGTACCATTTGTCGGCCACCGTCAGTCCGAGGTCGGCCCCGCCCACGCCGAAGGCGTCCACTTTGCCGTCCATCTCTTTGTAGAGTTGAGCGGCCTTTTCCATGTCGCCGTCGGTGCCGATGCGCGCAATGCTCACCTTCTCGCCGAGCAGAGTGACTTCGACGGCCTTGTCGCGTCTGGACGAACCGAGACTGATACTGACAGCGCGTTTCATTTGGAGTTTGCCCCTTTGGAGTTTGGAGTTCTTATGTGCCCCAATCCCTCAAGTACAGAAAGTCGTACCCCACCGTCCGATTGCTCAACTTCGCCACAATCGGCGGCATACGCTTGAACTGGTTGGCGCGCACCAGCGCGATGACGCGCTCGACGAAACTGCGCTCGAAGCCGGCGGCGACGGCCTCCTCCGGGCGATAGCGCTGATCGACGAGCAAGTACAACAATTGATCGACGCGCTCGTAAGTGAAGCCAAGTTCGCCCTCGTCGGTCTGGTCTTGCCACAGATCGGCGGTGGGGGCTTTGTCGAGGATCGGTTGAGGCACGCCGACGGCGCCGGCGAGTTGGCGCACCTGTGTTTTGTAGAGGTCGCCCAGTGGGTTCAGCGCCGAAGCCGAATCGCCGAACAGCGTGGTGTAGCCCAGAAGAATTTCGGTCTTGTTGCCGGTGCCGACGACCAGCCCGCGAAAGGCAACTGATTGATCGTAGAGCACAATCATCCGCGCGCGCGCCATCGCGTTGCCCCGACGCTTCGGGTCCGCGTCGGGGATGTGCTCGAACAGCGGCTCGACCATCGAGGTAATCTCGATCGTCTTGCTCTGCGCGCCGGTCTGCTCAAGCACGAGTTGGGCGTGCTCGAACGACTCCGGCGCGGAAGACTTGTACGGCATCCGCACCGCGAGCACGTTCTCCGGGCCAAGCGCCTCGGCGGCGAGGAAGCACGACAGCGCCGAGTCGATCCCGCCCGACACGCCGACGACGGCGTGGCTCAGCCCCGCCCTCGAGATCTCTTCGCGCAGGAAGGAGGTCAGAATCTTTCGAGCGACTTCGGGATTGATGTCGAGTTTACCGTCGGAGATCATAGTCATCCCGCAAATCTCACCGCGAAGACGCGAAGGCCGCAAAGAGAATCCGGCTAAGAATCCTTCGCGCTCTTGGCGTCTTTGCGGTTCAATTTCTTCTCTCACCCTCAGTGCCACCGCCGAGAATGCGTTGCATCTCGCGCATGACCAGCGCGGTGCGCTCGTCGCGCAGAAGGGGCAGGCGGGCGCGGGTGCGGTGCAGCTGGCCGAGGTCGAGCGTGACGACCGTCAACCCTTCGTCGAAGTACGGCGCATGAACGACGAGGTCGCCGTTCGGATCGAAGACCGTCGATCCGCCCCAAAAGTTCAGCCCGTCCTCGAAGCCGGCGCGGTTGGTGTGCGCGACAAAATTTGTGAAGACGCTGGCGTAGGCTTGATTGACGTGCTCCACCCACCGCGCAGAACTCAGCCGGTCGGTGTTGTCAAGCCCACGGCCGGGACTCGCGGAGCAGAACAGCATCAAGTCCGCGCCGTCGAGCCACAGCAGATACGGCGGACTGGCGTGCCAGAAATCCTCACAGATCAAAATCCCCGCCCGGCCCCAGCGAGTGTCGAACGCCCGCACCGAATCGCCCCACGCGAAGAAGCGGCCTTCGTCGAACATGCCGTAGGTGGGCAGATAGACTTTGTGGTGAACGTGAACGACCTGTCCCTGCGAGAGATACGCGGCGGCGATGAAGAAGCGATGCCGCCGATCCTCATCCACGAAGCCGACGACGAGATCGATCTTCCGGCTGGTCTCCAACAGTTGCGCGAACACCGAGTCGTCTGGCGCGGCGTGATGGGCGACAGTGGGCACGAGGTCTTGCAGAACGTAGCCGGTCAGTGACAGTTCGGGGAAGCAGAGCAGTTCGACACCCTGAGCGGCGGCGCGCTCGGCGTATTCTAGATGCTTGTCAAGATTCGCCGCCACGTCGCCGAGTTTAGTTTTGATCTGCGCGAGGCCGAGGGTGAGCGTCCTCACCCCCAGACCCTCCCCCGAAGTGGAATTACTCACTTTTGACCGTTTCGCCCATCACCATGATTTGCCGAAGGCAAAGTCGTCGGAGTCATGCATCACGATCTCACTCGCCACCGCATCCAGCCTCAACCCGACCATCGGCGGCATCGCGTCGCCGCCTATTACTCTCCCCGCGCAATCGGGAGCCTCCGAATTCGCCACGCTGCATCTTCTAGCACTATAATCGCCCCTTCGATCAATTTGAGTAGAAACTTCATCAGGCCGTCACCTCAACCAGGGGCACAACCCTCTCCTCCATCGCCCAGGCCGCGTAACCCAAAGCCTGATAAATGTCATCCTGTTCCAGTTCGGGCCACTGCCTGAGAATCTCGGCCACCGGCATGCCCGAACTCAGGTAACTGAGAATCGAAGCGACCGGCATTCTAAGTCCTCGAATACATGGTTTCCCGAAACACTTTTCTGGATCAAGGGTGATCCGATTGAACCTGTAGTGGCGTATTTCCATTCCCGCCCACCTTTCTTCGAGCCGCTGGCATCCACCTCCGCCAGAATAGAAAGAGAGAAACCACCATCACCATCCCACTCGCCACCGCATCCAGCCTCAACCCGATCAACTGCGGTGCTTGATCGCCGCGCGTGAAGGCCAGCGCGAATGCGCCGAGTGCGATCCCGGCAATTGCCAACAGAGGTCGCGCGCCGATGGGCCATTCCCGATCGCGCACCAGCCACAGCCCAGGGATCAGCAGAAGACTCCACACCGCGCCGATGATTTGCGTCGGCCAGCGCAGTGCTTTGATGCCGAAGGCGTCGGGCCAATCCACCGTGAACCACGAGGGGAGCATTCCCGGCGCGGCCTCGCGGCCCGGCGCGCAGGCGTTTGTGGCGCAGCCGATCCACGACAGCGCGGCGAGAATCAAAATTGGAAATGTCAGCGCGTCGGCGATGGGCCAGAAAGATTCTCCACGAAGGCGGCAATAACCCCACAACACGATCGCGCCACCGGCGATCGCGCCCGGCCACGCGAGTCCACCTTCCCAGATTCGGATCGCCTCGCCGAAGTGCGTCCCGAAATACGCCCAGTTTGCGAAGACGTATCCCAGCCTCGCGCCGATCAAGCCTCCGAGCGTCGCAGCGAGTCCGGCATCCACCCATCGCCCGGCCTGCGCGACGCCGTCAGTCTTCGCCGAGAGATACAGCCAGCCGAGGCCGGCGACGATGCCGAGGTCAATCAGCACAGTAAAAGTGTAAAGGACAAATGGGCCAACGTGCCCGAGAGTTGGCAACACGGAGATCATAATACCATCGGCGGAGGTACAAATCAAATCCCAAAAGCCAAACCCCAAACCCCTGATATAATCCCGCTCATGAGCGAACTCAATTCTGCCCTGGCCGCCGCGCGCGAGGCCGGGGCAATTTTGCGTGAACGGTGGCCCGCCGAGCGCGAGGTGCGCGTCAAAGGCTACCGCGACATCGTGACCGAAGCCGACGTGGCGGCGCAGTCGGCGATCCTCGCGCGGCTGAAGGCCGATTATCCCGACCACGAGATTCTGGCTGAAGAGGGCGGCGGCGACTATCGCGCCGACGATCCGCGCCCGACGTGGATCGTCGATCCGCTCGACGGCACGACCAACTACGCGCGGCGCATCCCGATGTTCGCCGTCGCCATCGGACTCGCGGTCGGCGGCGAAGTGCGCGTCGGCGTGGTCTACGATCCGCTGCGCGATATGACGTTTTACGCGGAGCGAGGAGGAGGGGCTTATCTCGCGCGGGGAGGCGGCGAGCCCGAGCGATTGCGCGTCAGCGAAACGAAGACTCTCGCCGAGGCGGTCGTCGGCGTGGATTGGTCGCACGCGAACGATGTGCGGCGCGAGGTGCTGTCTGCGCTCAGCCGCGTCGGACTCGCCTGCGGCACGATGCGCGGGATCGGCTCGGCAGCGCTCGGCATCGCCTTCGTCGCGCCTGGCTGGTTCGACGCCTATTATCACTTCGCGCTCAAGCCGTGGGACGTGGCCGGCCCTTCGCTCATCGCGTCCGAAGCCGGCGGCACGCTCACCACGCCGGACGGGTTGCCGTGGCAGTTGGGCCAGTCGCGCCTCGTGATTACAAACGGGCGCTTTCAGTCTGAATTGTTGAAGGTCATGGGCTTGCACGCTCATCTAGCCTGACTTAGAATCATTCACATGTCCGACCGGGTGGAACTTCGCGCACTGCGCGCGTGCGAAGCCATTCTGCAATCTGAAAGCCTGATGGCCGACCTGGCCGATGCCGAGGCGGCGACTCTGCTGGAGTGGGGCCTGGCCCGCGCCGAAGCCTGCGCGCGGGCGACGGCTCAACTCACCGACGCGAGAGCCAAGATCAAGATTGACAGGGGTGTTTCTTCGATCCGCAAATCAATGCGCCGGATCAACGCCCTGATGTCTGAGCGCATTCACTTGAAAGACGATCAATTCTGCAAGCGCCTGCAAGACCTGATCGTCGTCGCCGCAGGCGTGCCCGTCCTCCGACACCGGAAGACTCGGAAGGCCGGCGCCGCCAAAGCCGTGCATCAAATTCAGCGTCTGGCGAACAAGTCCGCGAGCCTCTCGGAATCAAAACTTCTGGCGGAAGTGCTGGCGCTGGCGGATGACGCCGCCGAGCGGCGAGCCAAATGAGCCGCCGCCGCTACAGCCGCCGCACCGCCGCTACCTCGCTGGGGGCGATCGTCGTCATTTCGATCTGCCTCGGCCTGATCTTTCTCTTCCAAAGAGCGACCGGCCTCGACCTCGAGTCGCCCGCGACTGCTTCCACGGCTATTTTGCCGACCGGGGACACCGCGAGCCAAACAACGCCGATCGGCGGCAGTTGGTATCGAGTCTACTTCACAACGCCGAGTGGCTCGGACGATCCGGCGACGTATCACGGCGGCGTGGACGCAACACTCGCCGCCAGTCTGGCGACGGCGGCCCGCTCGATAGACGTGGCCGTGTACGAATTCAACCTCTTCAGCCTCGCCGACGCCCTGATCGCGGCGCAGAGCCGCGGCGTGCCAGTCCGACTCGTCACCGACACCGATAGCATGAAGGAGGAGGCCATTGGCCGAGTCCGGGCCGCCGGCATCCCGGTCGTCGCCGATGAGCGCGAGCCGATCATGCACGACAAGTTCGTCGTCATTGACCGCGCCATCGTCTGGACCGGCTCGATGAACTTCACCACGAACGACGTCTATCGCAACGACAACAATTTCATCCAAATCACCTCGCCGCGCCTCGCCGCCAACTACACCGCCGAGTTCGAGGAGATGTTCGCCGATCGCCAGTTCGGCCCCTCCTCGCCGGCGAACACGCCCAACCCACAGATTACGATTGATGGGACAGCCATTGAGAATTACTTCTCATCCGAAGACGGCGTGGCCGCTCACGTGATGGACGCGATCGGCACGGCGCAACAGAGCATTGACTTCATGGCCTTCACCTTTACTCACGATGGAATCGCGCAGGCTATCATCGACCGGGCCAAAGCCGGCGTCAGAGCGCGCGGCGTCTTTGAAACCCGTCAGGCCGAAGGCTGCTGCCCCGACGTTTATCAAGCGATGAGCGATGCGCGCCTCGACGTGCTCGAAGACGGCAACGCTTATACGATGCACCACAAAGTCATCATCCTCGACGGCCAAACGGTGATCACCGGATCGTACAACTTCACCCTCAGCGCCGAGAACTCGAACGACGAGAACGTGTTGATCATTCACAACGCGGAGATGGCGGCGCAATATGAGGCGGAGTTTGGGAGAGTGTGGAGCAAAGCGAGTAGTCAGTAGTCAGTACACAGTACACAGAGGAGAGGGCGATGCACAAGTTTCGCGAACTGAAAGTTTGGCAGAGAGCGATGGATTTCACTGTCAAAGTGTATGAATTGACAGCGCAATTTCCTAAGTCGGAGCAGTTTGGACTCGTCAGCCAACTTAGACGAGCGGCTACGTCAATCCCGCTCAACATTGCCGAAGGCGCAGGGGCTGGGAGCGATGCAGAGTTTCGCCGGTTCCTGTCAATTGCCGCCCGTTCTGGCTATGAGATCATGACTGGCTTGGAAATCTCCCAACGGCTCGGGTACGCCAATGAGGAACAAGGGAAGCCTTTTCTGGCAGAGGTTGACGAAATCGTCGGCATGCTTGTGGGCCTCATGCGTAAGCTGGAGTCCAAGACTTCTCGACGGCCTTAATCTGTTTACTGTGTACTGACTACTGTTTACTGTGTACTGTGTACTGACTACTGTGCTCTATGTACCTCGGCAAACTCCTCGACCCCAACACGCGCCAACTCGACGAGAACCGTCTCGAATACGATCCCGACGACCTCACGACCCACGCCGTCTGCGTCGGGATGACCGGATCGGGCAAGACCGGGCTGTGCATTGACCTGCTCGAAGAGGCGGCGCTGGCCGGCCTCCCGGCGATCCTGATCGATCCCAAAGGCGACATCACCAACCTTCTCCTCGCCTTCCCCGAACTGCGTCCCGAAGACTTTCGCTCGTGGGTCAACCCCGACGACGCGCGCCGGGCGGGACTCTCGCTAGACGATTATGCGGCGAAAGTGGCGAGCGACTGGCGCGGGGGCCTCGCCGCGTGGGGCTATGGGCCGGAACAGATCAAGCGGCTGAAAGACTCTGTCGAGTTCGTCATCTACACCCCCGGCTCCGACGCCGGCCACGCGGTGAGCATACTCGCCTCGCTGGCCGCGCCGGATCTGCCGTGGCAGGAAAATCAGGAAGCGCTCCGTGAACGCATCGGCGGCATTTGTTCTGCACTCCTCGGCCTCGTCGGCCTTGAAGCCGATCCGCTGAAAAGCCGTGAGCACATTTTGCTCGCCAACATCTTCGAGAAAGCGTGGCGCGATGGCAACCCGCTCGACCTCGCCGCGCTGATCGCGCACGTCCAGCAACCGCCGTTCGACAAACTCGGCGTGTTCGACGTGGATACGTTCTTCCCGGAGAAAGATCGTTTCGCGTTGGCAATGGCGCTCAATAACATTGTCGCCGCGCCGGCCTTTCAGACGTGGATTTCCGGCGAACCGCTGAACGTGGCGCAACTTTTCCAAGCCGCGCCCGCCAAACCCCAATTCTCGATCTTCTACGTCGCCCACCTCTCCGAAGCCGAGCGGATGTTTTTCATCACACTTTTGCTCGAACAGATCGGGACATGGCTGAGGGGGCAGAGTGGGGCAACCTCTCTCAAGGCGCTGCTGTACTTCGACGAAGTCTATGGCTACTTCCCGCCTCATCCGTACAACCCGCCGAGCAAAGTGCCGCTTCTGCGATTGTTGAAGCAGGCCCGCGCCTTCGGCCTCGGCGTCGTCCTCGTCACGCAAAATCCCGGCGACCTCGACTACAAAGGCCTGACGAACGCCGGCACGTGGTTCATCGGCAAACTGCAAACCGAGCGCGACAAAGCGCGCTTGCTCGAGGGCCTCCAAACTATCTCGGCTTCCTCTCGCGTGACACTTGACACTTCAACGCTTGACACGCTCATATCATCCCTCGCCCCGCGCACCTTTCTCCTGCACAACGTTCACGCCCATTCGTTGACACCGGTCGTCTTCCAAACCCGCTGGGCGATGAGTTACCTCGCCGGGCCGCTGTCGAAGGAGCAGGTGGGGGCGCTGACGGGGGACAGCAGATGGCAGACGGCAGATAGCGGAATATCGGCCGAACGCCTCGCGCCGCTCGCCCCACCCTCCACCCTCCACGCTCCACGCCCATCCCTCGCCGCCGCCGTCCAGGAACACTTCTTCCCCGTCACCCGCGCCTTGCACGACGCGGTGAACGATTGGAAAACACAGGCGAATCGTCCGGGCGCAGTCGCAGATTTGCAGACCGCGCAGTTGGTCTACCATGCGGCGCTGTTCGCGCAGGCCATCGTTCGTTACGTCAGCGCCAAAGCCGGGATCAACGAGGACAAGCCGTTTGCTTTTCTCGTGGAAGACCTCGAACGCGGCAAGGCGATTGACTGGCACGAAGTTGAGATCGCGCCGCTTGAGGTGAAATCGCTGTCGCACGATCCTCAGCCCGGAGCGACTTTCGGCGACGCGCCCCCCGGCCTCACTGATCCGAAACGCCTCGCCGCGTGGCAAAAGTCGCTGGCCGACTATCTCTATCGCACGGGCGGGGTAACTGTGCTGTACAATCCAATGCTGAAACTGTATTCGCGCCCGGGCGACTCGCCGCGCGAATTCCGGCAGGCTGGCGAGGGCGCGGCCCGCGCCAAACGCGACGCCGAGATCGAGAAACTACGGGCGCAGTACGACAAGAAGATCGACGCCTTGGAAGGAAGGCTTGCCAAAGAGAAACACGAGCTCGACGCCGATCTCGCCGAGCACGAGGCCCGTCAGTCGGAACAGCGTTGGGTGGAAATCGAAAACGTCCTCGGCTTCGCCATTGGCCGCTCGCCGCGCCGCGCGCTCTCGACCGCCACTCGCGCCCGCCGATTTTCCGACAAAGCCAGGGAAGATGTGAAGGAATCCGAGGAGACTATCAAAGAATACGAAGCGCAAAACGCCGTGCTCAAGGCCGAGGCGCAGGCCGCCTTTCAGGTCGTGAACGACAAGTGGGCCAACGCGCTCAACGACATTCAAGAGACGCGCATCACGCCGAAGAAGTCCGACATTCTCTTCGAGGCCTTCGGCATCGCCTGGCTGCCGTATTGGAGCGTGAAGGTGGAGGGGGAGATGGTGGAGATGGCGGCATGGGCAGTGGGCTAATCTTAACGCAAAGGTAGACTGCCATAAGATACAAGACGCCAGGACGCCAAGACCGTTCTTGCGTTTTCGTTCTCGATCGGAGCTACTCGGCTTCGATAAGGGGAACGATCGCAGCCAGCACAAGTTCCGGACTCATTTCAGGAGATTCGTGGAGCGAATCGTCAGCCGCGTGACGGTGGTGAGGGCGAGTTTGAATCTCAGGATGATGCGGAGCGTTATCCCAACGGGCCACGCGCGTGCCGTCCGGCTGTTGCAGATGGTAACGGTATTTGGGCCGGCGGATTTCGGGAGCGGTCGCGATGTATTCGGCCAGGTGGAGTTCGAAGCCGTTGGCGAGCGTCAACACGCCGCGAATGTAGCATTCGTTGACGTCAATCTCTCGGAATTGCAAGTCGGTGCTCGCAACGAGCGGCAACGCCGTGACGAGTGACTGTAGAGAATCGTAGTATTCGCGGGCATTCATACTCTGACTCCGGCCAGTATGAGGTATCGCCTGTTCCAAAGATCGAACCCGCGTTTGACCGCATACCAGTCGAAGTATTCGGCATCGTCGCCCAGTTCTCCCGCCTCAAATTTGGCCCAGAACTCGTCCGATGTCATCGCGTGCTTTTTCTCAAACGTCGCACAACTATTGCGGAAGAAGTCCCGTCGAGCCTTGGCAAGCGCCGCGCCGTTTTGCAGAGCATAAGCCACTGTCTCACCGACTTCGGTCTCCGAAAACGTCGGGGCGGTCATCGTGATCGTTACGTTCATAGGATAAGCCTCTCTGACGCAAAGGATAGCAGTCCCGACAGAGACTGTCAACCGGCTGTCGTCGCCCACCGGCACAGTTTGACTTACCTTCTTCTGATCTCTATAATCATCTCGCATTTTTCCGTAACTCCCTTTGTTTCCCTCGTTTCCTGTCTGGCCCATGCGCGCTTCCGCCCTCACCCCTCCCTCCACCACCGCCGCCATTTGGCTCGCCCGCTGGACGTTCTCCGCGGCGGCGGTTTCGTCCCTCTTCGTTTTCGGCCTCGGCATCGCGCTGGCCGGGTTCGAGGCCGCATACCGCGATCGCATCTTTCCGGGCGTCTCGTCGTGGGGCATTGACCTATCCGGCATGACCCGCGCGGCGGCGGCCGAGGCGCTCACCCATGCTTTCACGTATCCGCAATCCGGGCAGATCACACTCCGCGACGGCGAGCGGACGTGGGTGGCGACGCCCAAAGAACTCGGCATCGCCTTCGACATCGAGTCCACCGTGGCGGCGGCCTACGCCGTCGGGCGGCGCGGCGACATCGTCGCCGACCTCGGCGATCAGTTCGACACGTGGTATGCCGGCCACCCCATTTCGCCGATCGTGCTCTACGACTACGCCCGCGCCGACAATTATCTGCGGCTGATCGCGGCGCAAATTGACACGCCCACCACCGAGGCCGGCATTACAGTATTCAACGGCGAAGTCAGCGTCGCCCCCGCCGTCGTCGGCAGACATCTCGACGTTCCGGCGACGATCCACGCCATCCAATCTCCAATCTCCATTCTCAGCAGTGCTGAGGTGCCCCTCGTCGTCTCCGAAGAAACACCGGCCGTCCTCGACGCCACGGCGCAGGGCGAGATCGCCCGCAAGATACTCAGCGCGCCGCTGACGCTGACCATCCCCGATCCGCGCGAGGGCGAGCCGTCCGGCTTCACCCTCGACGTGCCGACGCTGCAATCCATGCTCGTCTTCCGGCGCGTCGAGGACGGGCCGAACTTGGCGCACTACGAAGTCGGACTCAGCCCTGAGGCACTCCACGCCTTCCTCGACCCGCTTGCCCCGACGCTTGCCAAAGAGCCGGCCAATGCCCGCTTCATCTACAACGAAGATACCAAACAACTCGAACTCTACAAGCCGTCGAGCAAGGGGCGCGCGCTGGCAGTGGATGCCAGCATCCGCGAGATCAACCTGCAGGTGACACGCGGAGAGCACGTCTTTCCGCTCGTGTTCGACGTGACGCCGCCCACTGTGGAGGACAATGCCACTGCCGAGGGACTCGGCATCGCCGACCTGCTGGTGTCGCAATCCACCTACTTCGCCGGATCGGGCAAAGAGCGCGTCAACAACATCACCGTCGGCGCAGGACAGTTTCTCGGTGTCCTCATCGCGCCCGGCGAGACGTTCTCGTTCAACAAGTATCTGGGCGACGTGAGCCTCGACACCGGCTTTGCCGAGGCGCTGATCATCTACGCCGGGCGGACGATCAAAGGCGTGGGCGGCGGCATTTGTCAGGTGAGCACTACCGCGTTCCGCGCCGCCTTTTACGCCGGCTTCCCGATCGTCGAACGGCACTCGCACGCCTATCGCGTCCAGTGGTACGAGCGCGGCTTCGGGCCGGGCCTCGACGCGACCGTGTTCGCGCCCGTCGCCGATTTCAAATTCAAGAACGACATGAATACGTGGGTGCTGATGGAAGCCTACGTCTATCCGGGCCGGGGCGAGATCGAGTTCAAACTCTACGGCGCGCCCGATGGCCGGAAAGTGGAGATCGGCCGGCCGCAGATCAGCAACGTCATCCCGCACGAGCCGGACGTTTTCGTAGAAGACCCCGAAGTCGAGCCGGGCAAGGTGAAGCAGGTGGAGTGGGCCGCCGATGGATCCGATGTGAGTGTGAGCCGCACCGTCACAAGCGTGAGCGGCGAGGTTCTCTACGAAGACAACATCCGCACGCACTATTTGCCGTGGCAGGCCGAGTATCACGTCGCGCTGGGGGAACTTCCGACGCCGACGCCGTAACGAGACATATCGCTTGTATTGAGGCTATGGACTCCTACGATGTGATCATCGTCGGCTCCGGCCCGGCCGGAACCTCCACTGCCCTACACCTCCTCCACCGCAACCCGGCGTGGGCCTCGCGCATCCTGATCCTCGAAAAAGAACACCATCCCCGCCTCAAACTCTGCGGCGGCGGCCTGACCGAATGGGGTGAACAGCCTCTGCGCGAACTCGGCCTGCGCGTGCCAGTGCCGCACGTTGAAGTCCGCGAGGCACGCTTCACCTACGACGGCATCTCTTTCTCATATTGGGGCAAGCCGGTCATCCGCGTGACTCGCCGCGACGAGTTCGACGACTGGCTGTGCCGCCTGGTGAAAGAGAAAGGCGTGCGGGTGAACGAGGGCGAGGCGGTGGTGGACGTGCGGCTTGAAAAAGACGGCGTGCGAGTCACGACGACGCGAGGCGAGTATTGCGCCGAAGCCCTCGTCGGCGCGGACGGCTCCAAAGGTCTCGTGCGGCGCAAGTTGGGATTGAAGGACGAGAGGCACATCGCTCGCCTGCTCGAAGTGTTGACGCCCGAGGATCCGAATCGGGTGCGCGAGTTCGTTGACGCCAGAGCCAACTTTGACTTCACCCCGCTCGCCTCAGGCATGCAGGGATACTACTGGGACTTTCCGAGTTGGGTGAGGGGGCGGGCTTTTATGAATCGCGGCGTCTACGATTCGCGCGCTGATGCCGATGCGCCGCGCGCCGCGCTCAAAACGATCCTGGCCGAGCAGATGGCCCGGCGGCAACGAACGATGGACGCCGAATTGCACGGCCACCCAATCCACTGGTTCGATCCGCGCGCGCCGCTCAGCCGGCCGCGCGCCATCCTCGTCGGCGACGCGGCGGGCAGTGATCCGCTCTTTGGCGAGGGGATCGGTTACGCGCTGGCCTATGGGCGCGTTGCGGCGCGGGCCATCGAGCGCGCCTTTGCAACGGGCGATTTCTCGTTTCGCAACTATCGCCGCTGCGTCCTCTTCGACTGGGTGGGGCGCGACCTGTCGCTGAGATGGCTGACCGCGGGGATTGTATATCGGTTGAGGCGAAGGCCGCGAGCGGCGAGACTGGCGGCGAGGATCGTGAGCTGGGTCATCTCGCTTGTCCTGTGGGCGAATCGGGGCAAACGCCATGCGGCGCCGCCTCGCCCATTTCAGGGAGACACTGCCCGCGCAGATGCTGTTTCAAAATGATCGGTCGTTCGCATTTCTTTATCCATCAGGAACTGGCGCGATTGAAGAGCAATTGAACGTGATACGCCGGCCTTGACACAATCGCCCTCCGCCGTTACGATCCAGCCCACGCACGACCGAGGAGATTCTATCGTGGCCGAACTCAAACACCTGACCGATGCGACGTTCAAGATCGAAGTGCTCGACGCGCCCGCGCCGGTGCTGGTGGATTTCACCGCCGTGTGGTGCGGCCCGTGCCAGATGATCGCTCCAATTGTCGAGCAGATCGCCAAAGACTACGACGGCAAGATGACCGTTGCCAAGTTGGACATCGACGAGAACGTCGAGACGACGATGAAGTATGGCGTGATGGGTGTGCCCACGCTGATGCTGTTCAAGGACGGCGAACCTGTCGAGCGGCTGGTGGGGTATATGCCCAAGGATCGCATCGCGGCGAAGATCAAGCCGCACCTGGAGAATTAACCGCAAAGACGCGAAGGGCGCAAAGGAATCGCAAGGAATCTTCGCGTTCTTTGCGCCTTCGCGGTTCAGACATCTTTCATAGCCACAGACCGCGAAGAGGAAAAGTACGCGCCGGACGACGGAGTAGAGAGCGGGGGACGGTGAAAGCCCCGCCCGACTCCCGGCGCGGAATGGGCCTCGGAGTCGCGGAGGCGAAATCACCAGCTACCCTTTGCCAATTGCGGTGAAACTAGCCTTCGCCGGAATCGCCTCCGTTACCGGGCAAAGAGTGAGGCTGGCAACTCTGCCGGCCTAACCGGAGTGGCACCACGGGCAACGCGCGCTCGTCTCCGCATGGAGATGGGCGCGTTCTGATTCTTGAGAATTGAACCGCGAAGAGCGCAAAGAAGTCTTCGCGTTCTTGGCGCCTTCGCGGTGAATACAACGGAGGAGACCATGACAAAAAAAGGCCGCATTCTCACCGGCGATAGGCCAACCGGCCAGCTCCACCTCGGCCACTACGTTGGCACGCTCGCCAACCGCGTGCGCTTGCAGGATGAGTACGAAGTCTTCCTGCTCGTGGCCGATTATCACTCGCTGACCACGCATCCCAACAAGGAAGATGCCTCAGCGACGCGCCCCAACTCGCGCGAACTCGTTCTCGACTACCTCGCGGTCGGTATTGATCCCGAAAAGACGACCATCTACCGGCAGAGCGACGTGCCCTCGGTCACCGAACTTTGCCTGATCTTCGCGATGCTGGTCACCGTCCCGCGCGTCGAGCGCATCCCGACGCTCAAAGAAGTGATGGACGCCCAGCACATCGAGCAGCCGTCGCTCGGCCTGCTGACCTATCCCGTCCTTCAAGCCGCCGACATTCTTCACCTGCGCGCCGACCTCGTGCCGGTCGGCAAGGATCAAGAGTCGCACGTCGAACTCACGCGCGAGATCGCCCGCCGCTTCAACACGCTGTACGGCGAACTCTTCCCGGAACCGGCGGCCCTCATCGGCGAAGTGCCGACCCTGATGGGCACCGACGGTCAAGGCAAAATGAGTAAGAGCATCGGAAATGCGATCATGCTGGCCGACGATGCCGAAACCGTCCGGCAAAAAGTGATGAGCATGTACACCGACCCCAAACGCATTCGCGCCGACATTCCCGGCACAGTCGAGGGCAACCCCGTCTTTCAATACCATCAGGCGTTCAACGCAAACAAGGCCGAGGTCGCCGAACTCGAAGAGCGTTACCGCGCCGGCAAGGTGGGCGACGTCGAAGTCAAGAAGAAACTCATCGTCGCGCTCAACAACTTCCTCGATCCGATCCGCGAGCGGCGCGCGAAGAACGCGGCGAAGCCGGGTCTGGTGGATGAAATCCTCGCCGCCGGGGCGGACAAGGTGCGCCCGATATCGGCGGACACCGTCCGCCGCGCGAGGGAGATGATGGGACTCATTTGATCTATCGGTATCTCAACCCCGCTTACCCAAGTCGTTCCAACGCCCCGAAGTCGAGGCTTCAGCCGGATGACGTGCCCAACCCGCCCGTCCGAAGCCCTGGTACGATCCCCCTCCGAACCTCCCCATATTACTGTCAACCAGAAACCTCTTGACAAATGACCAAATGTTCTATATTATATTGCTTGTAGAACTTAAGTTCTAATTGTCAATTCGGTCCGAAGTCGCGTGATGACAATGGGCTAGAAGAAACTATGCTTGCCGCCACATCCGTCACTCAGGAATATCTTGAGTTCCAGTCCAACCGCATCGAAGCGGTTCTGGCATCGCATCGCGTTCCGGCGCGAGTACACGGCGGGGCCGTCTCGCCCCGCTGGATTCGATTTCACTTGACGCCGGCCATCGGCGCGCGGATCGCGACAGTGCGGAATCTTTCCGAGGAACTCGCCCTCGCGCTCGGCGCGGCCGATGTGCGAATTGCGCGCGAGGGACAGTCGCTCGCCGTCGAAGTGCCCCGGCCCGACGCGAA
Organism: Chloroflexota bacterium; assembly: GCA_016200785.1. Taxonomy (GTDB): domain Bacteria; phylum Chloroflexota; class Anaerolineae; order Anaerolineales; family JACQED01; genus JACQED01. The sequence goes on along the minus strand of JACQED010000548.1, from coordinate 6,796 downwards.
GCCGGTGCGCCTCCTGCCGTTTCTGCGCGGCCTGCACCATCTCCCGCCGCTGACGGCGTGCCTCGGCATTTCGGAGGACGGCCGACCGCTATTGCTCCGCCTGCCTGCGCCCGACGTGGCGCACGTTTTGATCGCCGGGACGACGGGATCGGGCAAAACCGAGTTGATGCGCTCGATGGTGATGAGTCTCGCGGTGGGCAGCCGGCAGGCGACGCTCCAGATTGCGCTGATCGATCCGAAGATGCGCGGCCTCGCGCCGCTCGCCGGCCTGCGGCACCTGATCGCTCCCCCGGCGGCGACGCCCCCGGCCGCCCTCGATCTCCTTCGCCGCCTCGCCGATGAGATGATTCGCCGGGACGCCGACGGCGTCTCCACGCCGCACATCGCGATAGTCGTGGATGAAACGCTCGACCTGTTGATGACAGGCGGAAAAGAAGTGGAAAGCCTGTTGACGCGAATCGCTCAACGCGGGCGCGAGGCCGGGTTGCATTTGATTCTCGGCGCGCAGAAGCCCTCGGCGGCGGCGCTGGGCGGCATGTTGAAGGCGAACTTCCCAGTGCGGCTGGTCGGCAAAGTCGCCAGCGCCGACGACGCGCGCATTGCCGCCGGGCTGGGCGCGTCGGGCGCGGAGAAACTGCAGGGGCGCGGCGACTTCATCGCCATCGCCTCGGGGCAAGTCACCCGGTTTCAGGCGGCCTTCCTCCCAGCGCCCGATTGGGCGGAGTTGCACCGGGCAATGGCGCAGGGCGCGCGGATCGTCGGAACAAGACTCGACGACGAGGGGGATTAGCGCGAACGGAGGCGCGGATGAAATACAAAGTGATTTTCCTGATCGCGTTGATCGCCTTCAGCGTCACGTTGGCGGTCATCGTCGGGCAAAGGCTTTCCGCCGAGGCGATGGCCGTCATCGTCGGGGTAGTCGCCGGGGTCGCCGCCAGCATCCCCACGAGTCTGATCGTCGTGTGGATCGCGACGCGCCCGTCGGCCGGATCGCGAACCGCCGCAGAGCCGCCGACGCGCGCTGAGGAGTCGCGTGAGTCAAAGATCGTCGTCGTTCATCAGCCGGCGCAGCCCCAGCCGCCAGCTTATCCCTATGGGAATCCGTATCCCCAGCCTCAACCACATTACGCGCCGTCCGCCTTCGGCGGTGTGACTTCGCCCTACGTGCCGCTGCCCGCGCCGCGCACCTTCACGGTGATCGGCGGCGAGACGCTCGAAGACGCCGAGCCTATTCCGGTGGAGGCACGATGGCAACAGTGAGAGGCGCACCCATCAATGAGCCGATCCTCGTGACGGCGAAAGAACACGGCTACTTCCCGAAAGCCTTCGTGTGGCGCGGACAGCGGCACGCGGTGCAAGCTGTCGAGCAGTGCTGGACGACTGCGCGACGGCATTGGCGCGGCCGCGTTGAACAGCATTGCTTCCGGGTGCGCACCGCCGAGGCGACTTTTGTGCTCTCGCAAGACCTGACCCGCGACGCATGGAGGATCGATCAAGTGATAAGTCGAAAGAGGTAATGACTGACTGGATGAATTGTGAAAGGCAGGAGGCGATTATGATGAAATCTGGTCTTCTCTGGTACGACAGCGATGCCACGCACGACTTGAAGGACAAGGTCACGCGGGCCGCGGCACACTATCAGCAGAAGTTTGGGCGCGCGCCGCATTTGTGCTTCGTCAACCCGGCCGAGATCAAAGGAGATGGGCAATCGGTGCGCATCGGCGGTGTCGAGGTGCTCACGTCAAAGACAGTCCTGCCGAATCACTTTTGGCTGGGCGTCAACGAGGAGGACGGAAGCAAGGAGGTGCGGAGGAACCAAGAAGACACGATGGGCCGGACAGAGCGGCGCGATTCCGGGGTATGACTTATAATGGAATGGCGAAGACCGGAACGCGCGTCAACCGAATCGAGAAGACAATCGCTCAACTGGAGAGCGAGAAATGTCTTCAACTCAATAAGCCAAAGGAGACTCACATGTCACTCTTCAATCGAATGGAAGTCGTGTCTTACAACGTCACCAACTGGCAACGGGCCGTGAAGTTCTACTCGGAAACGCTTGGCCTGCCGGTGACCTGGTCAAGCGAAGAAGCAGGCTGGGCGCAGTTTGGCCGCGACGGCGAAACACAAATCGCGATCAATTTGTGGCGCGGCCCCGACCCGGTTCCATCGCGCGAGGGCGGCGCGACGGTCATCTTCGCCGTTGACGACGCGCGCAAGACGGTTGTGGAACTCCGCAAGCGGGGCGTCAAATGCGACGACGCGGTCGAAATCCCCGGTATGGTCACTTACGCCACCTTCTTCGACCCCGAGGGCAACCGGATTCAGATCGCCCAGTCGCCGCAGGCGGCAGGATAAAAATGGCCCTGCGGGGTCCCGGAGGCCCTGCAGGGCTTTTCCAAATCTCAGGAGATAATGTCGTGAGTCCGCAGAAAACCACGAAGCGCGCAAAAAGCGCGAAACCCGCGAAACGCGTGACAACGCGCCCGGTGAGGAAAGACAGAACCCGCGTGCTCGTCCTCGTCGGCACGCGCAAGGGCGCGTTCATCTTCGAGAGCGATCGGGCGCGCAAGAAATGGGCGATGACCGGCCCGCACATGCAGGGCTGGGGCGTCAATCACATCACGCTCGACAAGCGCGGCGGGGCGCCGGGCGTGATCTTCGCCGCGTTCAATCACGAGGTTTACGGCGCGAACATTCACCGCTCGTCCGATCTCGGCAAGACGTGGCAGATGGCCGACGGGCCAAGGTTCCCCACAGACGCGAATGCGGGCAAGAAAGTCGCGCGCATCTGGCGCGTCGAGCCGGGGCACGCTTCGCGCCCGGACGAAGTCTGGGCCGGCGTCGATCCGGCATCGCTGTTCAAAAGCGAAGATGGCGGCCAAACTTGGTCGCCGGTTGATTCACTCAACGAGCACGCCACCCGCGAAAAGTGGGTCCCCGGCGCGGGCGGTTTGATCCTGCACAGCATCATTCCCCACCCTTCTGATCCGAAGCGAATGCACGTGGCGATCTCGGCGGCGGGTGTGTTCCGCACTGAGGACGGCGGCGCGACGTGGTCGCCGAAGAATCACGGGACGAAGGCGTGCTTCCTGCCGGAAGGTCAACAATGGCCGGAGGTGGGGCAGTGTTGTCACCATCTCGTCATGAGTCCCACCAATCCTGAGGTGTTCTTCCAGCAGAATCACTGCGGGGTATATCGGACGGAGAACGGCGGCGACGAGTGGACGGACATCGGCGAGGGCCTGCCGGCGAAGTTCGGCTTCCCGATGGCGATTCACTCGCACGAGGAGCAGACGATCTACATCGTGCCCGAGGTCAGCGACGAATATCGCTACGTGCCCGGCGGCGCGATGGCCGTTTATCGTTCACGCAATGGCGGCCGGAAGTGGGAGAGGCTGTCGCGCGGCCTGCCAAACAAAGACGCGTATCTTCACGTTTTCCGCGAAGGCATGGCGACCGACACGTGCGACTCGTGCGGGGTGTACGTCGGCACGGGGACGGGGCAGGTGTTCTTCAGCCGCAATGCGGGCGACTCGTGGGAAATGCTGGCCGACTTCCTACCGCCGATCTATTCGGTGGCGACGGCGGTGGATGGGTAATTCCCTGCCGACGTCTTTCAGCGGAAAAAGTTGATTGGCTACGCGGCTTGCTTCAAGATGACCACCGGAACAGACATCGTTTCGTCCGGTTTGAGTTTCCCTTTACGGTCGTTTTCGAACACCGCCTCAACACGCCGAGCCGTGGCCGGGGTGAAAAAGCGATGGCCGTGCTCGTCACACTCCAAAACGGGGACGCGCCGCACGAGGAGTAGCCGCCCCTGACTCCACCCGCTGTAGTCCATGAGCGTCTTTAGCAATTTGCTCTGGTCAATCGGGCATCTGGTCATTAATTTTTTGAGCGTGACGATTCGGGGAGAGGGTTGCTCGTGGCGCAATCTCACGTCTATCTTCACATCTTCCAGTTCATCCCAATAGTCTGCCAGGCTGTGAGTCTCCCAGAAGGCAATTTCTTCCTCGACTGATTTGAATGTCGGTAGCTTCTTTTTCATCCTTTCACCTTCTTGAACTGCCGCCGTTCGCCATCATCCATGTCTCGCGCTGAGAGCACCAATGCCCGATTGCCCGGTTTGAGGATGAAGATGATGATCAAATGCCGTCCGTCTTCTGTCTGCCCCAGGGCCTGATAAACATCCTGCCCGCGCCTCTTGCCTCGCCTCGCCCGTTTGAAAAGCGGCCGACCGAAGAGCGCCTCGCGAACCTCGTCCTGCTGAACGCCGTGCTTGGACTCCAGCTTTTCGACGATGTCTTCCAGCCAAATGATCCGCTCGATTTGCACGGCCTATCTCCGAGAAACGCACGGCTATTGTCGCCCGATTTGAGTGCAACGTCAAACACGTTCAACAGGCCCACCCGGGACTACTCTACAGCAATGACTTCAACGATCAAATCCGTCTTCGAGATCACGCCCACCAACTTATGCTCCGAGATCACCGGCGCGTGGCCGATGCCGGTCTGGGCGAAGAGGCGGGCGATGTGCTCGACTTTCAAGTTCGGGTTGACCACGACCAGCGGCTTGATCATGATCTCCTCGACGGTGACCTCTGCCGGCTCCATGCCCCACGCCAGCACTTTGGCGACGATGTCGGAATAGGTGACGATGCCGTAGGCATCGTCGGGGTCGGCGCGCTCGACGATGAGACTGCGCACGCCCTCGCGCTTCATGCGAATGGCCGCGTCCTGCACCGTCGTCTCCGGCGGCACGGAGGCGATTTCGGTTTGCATGATGTCTTTGGCGCGCAGGTCGTAGTTAGCCATGTTCCCTCACCTCAATGTCTAATCTCCAACCCCCATTCTCCACCCGCTCGGGTTGGCGACGAACGTTTCGAGCGCCAACCCGGCGTCCACCTGACTGCTCTTAATTACCAGATCGATGTCGAGCAATTTGCGGAAGATCGAGTCGAGTTCTTCGATCGAAAACTTCCGGCATTGCTCGGCAACTTTCCCGGCGACGAACGGGTGCAGGCCCAGCGTGCCGGCGATGCCGGCCGCCGGAATCCCTTCATCCAGCAACTCGCGAGTCTGCAGGAGCAAACGGAATTGGCGGACGATCATGGCGAAGACGGCCAGCGGATATTGACTCGGCTGATCGAGGAGGCGGTGGAGGAGTTGCACGGCGGCTTTCCCCTGCCTCGCGCCCATCGCGTCCACCATGTCGAAGATCTTGACCTCGCCGGCGTACGGCGTCAGCGTCTCCACGTCGGGCACGTCCACCGGCCGGGCGCGATCGACGTAAGTCAGCAGTTTCTCGATCTCGTTGTCGAGCAGGCGCATTTCATCGCCGACCGCCGCCGCCAATGCCTGCGCGCCGTCGCGGGTGAATTCGCCCCCGGCGGCTTTCGCCCGCTTTTGAATCCACCCCGGCAGTTCGCCCTCCTTCGGCGGGTCGAACCTTCTCGCGTAGCCGACGCCCCCGCTCTTGGCGACGAGGTTCAGAAACTTGTGGCGCTCGGGCAGGGTTTTGCGCTCGACAAAGACGAGCCGGGTGGTCGGCGGCACGTGCGGCAGATACTCGGCTAGCGCGTCGCGGAACTCTTTGAGCGCGGCCGGCGGCGCTTCTTCTTCACCCTCCTCGGCCTCATCCCCCTTGCCAGAAAGGCGCGACAACAAGCCCTCGACGATCACCATCCGGCGATCGGAGAGGAAGGGCAGGGCGTCGGTCGCGCTCCGCAGTTCGGCCAGAGTCACCGTGCGGCCGTCGAACTCCGTCGTGTTGAGCAAAGCCATCGTCGGGTCGCCGAGTTTTTCTTTGAGCGACTGAACGTGCTCTGCCAGCGCAAAATCGTCTTCGCCGTGCAGGATGTAGAAAGTGGGAGTCATTACCCGCGTGTATCTACGCGATGAGTGGTGACCGGCTTGCGGGAGAGGAGAGTGACCGACTTGATTTCGAGCGCGCCCGGTTCGCCGGAGGTCGTGTACTGCTGGAGCGCGAACCCGGCCGGCTGGGCGAGGATGAGCGCGGCGGTCGTGGCGATGATCACCGCGGGCATGCGTCCGAGGCGCGAACGGGCGCCGCGCCCGGATCCAAGCAGGGCGATGAAGGCGGCAATCGCGGCGAAGAAACCCGCCGTGACGAAGTTCGTCCCACAGCCGGGGTGAATGGCGAGGTGATGCTCGCCATTCTTCATCCGCGACAGCGCCTCGCGCGCGGCCTCGTCTACCGCTTCAGTCGTCACCTCGCCGTAAAGATAAAACCCGCCCGGCGTCGAGCGCCCCACCAGGCTGGTGCCGCGAAAGCGCGCACTGAGCATGTGGATCGTCGCGTGCTCCAGCCCGTGATTGCGGCGGATGCGCGAGATGATCGGCTGGCTGAGAAGGGTGTCGAATAGTTCCATCGGCGAAGATTATACTCGAATCAATGGGGAAAGCGACTCGAATCCGCCGTTTTCATACCGGCGCGCCACGCCACCACCGCCAACGCGACGGTCGCGGCGGCCAGCGCGACGACCTGTGTCCCCCGCAGTGATCCGAAGACGACCCACGAGTCGCCGCGAAATGTTTCGAGGGACAGCCGCGCCGAGCCGTAGAGGACGACGAAGGCGATAAACGCCGCGCCTGGATACGGCCATCGTTCGCGCCGACGCCACAGTATCGCGAGAACGACGAGGGAGGCCGCGAGTTCGTAGAATTGAGTCGGGTGCCGCTTCGCCGACCAGAGAACGATCCCCCACGGCAGTGTCGTCTCCATTCCGTAACCGTTCCCGCTAAACACGTTTGCCAGCGCGATGAACGCGGTCATC
>JACQED010000547.1 GCA_016200785.1 Chloroflexota bacterium | reverse complement strand
GTACCAATCGGGCTTGTCTTTTTCCAACTGGTCCCAGACGGACTTGTAGGGCGGCAACTGCCCGGGGTGACCCGATGAACTGCCGCCAATTGAATCCTTCCAGATGCGCGCGTTGTGCGTCAGCGCGACCAGGTACTCGGCGGCTTTTTCTTTGTTCTGGCCCCACTTGAACAAGGCCGCACCCGTGTTCCAGAACACGGTCGAACCTTCCCCACCTTTCTGCTTGGGCAGCGCACCGAGCCGCAGCGCGCTCGGGTCGGTCCACTTGGCGGCGAAACGCAACGGTGCGTTCTGATACTTGATGTAGTACCCCACCTGCTGCGCGGCGAACGCCACTTCGTCCGGCGTTTGGTTGACGCCGGCGTCCGTGGCGCCCGGTTGCAGCGCATTCGCGGAGGACACGTCGAGCATCTTCTTCATGATTTCGAGCGCTTGCAGCGCGGGCTCGCTGGTAAAGTCGAACAGCGGTTCAGTGCTCGTGTCACCCTCGAGTTTGTAGTACACTTTCGTGCTGATGCTGTGGGTGATCGGCGCGAGCGAGCGCCAGCCGTGCGCGTCGAAGGTGGCGCCATAACGGGCCGCGCCGGAGTCGAGCACTTTCTGCGCGTTCGCCAGATACTCGTCCCAGTCGGCGGGCGGCTTGTCGGCGATGCCCGCTTTGGTCGTGACCGCCGAGTTGTAGCCCTGGACGATGATGTCGAGCAGGAAGGGCCACCCGTACATTTTGCCATCGACCGTGCCTTCGGCGCGGATCGAAGGAATGATGTCGTCCAGGACATCCTTGGGAATGTAGTTGTCCCAGGGCTCGATTACGTCTGCCTTGATGAGCGACGCCATTTCGACAAAGGGCGTCATGCCGACGTAGACGTCCCACGTGCTTTCCTTGTTCTTGCCTTCGGCTACAAACCGCGCGACGTCGAACCCGGCCACGGGCGCGATCTGAAAGTTCAGGCCCGGGAACGTTGCGTTGACGTCCGGAATGCCCGGGTGCAGGTCAACGATCCACTGGTAGAACGAAGGGGTCAAAGGCCGCCCGGCAGGCGCGGCGGTCGGCACAGCGGGCGCGGCAGTCGGCGCGGCGGTGGTGGCGGCCGGCCCGCAGGCTGCCAGCGCGCTCACGCCTCCCAGGCCGAGGCCGGCCAAGATCGTCATCTGTAGAAATTCGCGCCGTGAGATGCGGCCCTGCGCCAGTTCCTTGCGCAGCGCATTCTCAATGAGATATTCTTCGCGATTCATGGGTTTCTCCTCCATAACTATTGACGTACGCTTGGGTAGTGTCCTGGGTCGGATGATTCGCTGGTCACGTGAGGATGTAAGATTGCCTTTCGAAGTTGCTTCCTCCTTTCCCGGTACTACCGAGGCGAACTGTTCAGGGCCGCGAGCGGTTTGCGCCTCATACCGAACACCCACGGGCCGAGGAGCCAGGGGAAACAGCCCGTCATTATAGTCGAATCAGTTTCGCGCGCAACTCCAGGTCGGTGTGCGATTGGGGCTAAAGAAAATTGGGCGGGACGAGCAGTCCATCTACGATCTTGAGCGCGGCGTCAATGTGCCGCTGGCCGTTCTTGAGCGAGAAAGTGAGATGGCCGGGCAGCAGCACGTCAATCGCCGCGCCGCGCAATTTGATCAGGCTGTCGAGGTGAGCGCGCAGATCGCAATCCCAGGTGTTCTGCAATAGGATCTTGCCGCCGAAGAAGACCAGGTCGCCGCCGAACAGGATGGTGCGGCCGTCGTGCTTCATCCGGTACGATACATGCCCGCGGCTGTGGCCCGGGGTCGCGATCGTCTCTAGTTGGAGGTCGCCGACCGTCACGGCCTGCCCCTCGCGCAATTCAACGTCCACCCCGCACGGCTCAAAATGATAATCGTTCGGGTAAGCCCCGGCGCGCCTGGCGTCGGTCAGGCTGATCGCGCGCTCGTCGCCTTCGCGCAGGAAAGGCGCGCAGTCGGCGTGTATATAAACGCGCGGGCCGCCGAGCGCGGCCCGCATCCTGGCCGCGCCGCCGGCGTGATCGCCGTGCGCGTGGGTCAGCAGCAGGTGACGGACGCGGCCCGGTTCGAAGCCGTGCTCGCGGATGTTCTGCACGATTTGCGGGACGCCCAAGCCGGCCCCGGCATCCACCACTGCCAACTCGTCTCCCCCGTCAATCAGATAGACGTGGCAGTCGTAATCGTCGGTTAGACCGAAGCCCTGAATGCCGCTGCCTACCAGATAGATGCGATCGGCGAGTTTCATAGTGAGCCTTCGGATTAACCGAGCGTTCCACTGAAAGCAAAAACATATTATGCGGTATTTCTACCGTTGTCAAGCCAAAAACTCTGATTCATTGCAGCCTCGATACTAATCGGGCCAAACCCGCTCCAGCGTGCCCGACGCCTGATCGGCGGTTCGGATGATCGGGTTGAGCAACAGCGCCCTCAGCGCTTTGGCCCGGTCGCGCTCGACGATCGCTTCGACGGCGAGCATCTCGTAGGCGGCGTTGATCTGCAGAAGCGCGCGGACGACGTCCGGCGTTTTCCCAATCGACTCGGCGGCGGTCACGCCCGCGCGCTCAACCCACGTCGGCACTTCGACGATCGCCTCGCGGGGCAGAAAGTCAAGCGCGCCATTGTTCTGCACGTTGAGAAAAAACGCCGCGCCGGAGTCGTTCATCAGCGCGAGCAGAACCGGCACGACGATTTCCTCGTACCAGTGGGCACTGCGTTTCGCGACCGCCTCACTCTGCCCGGATTGATAGGCCGCGACGAGTTCGTTCTCCAGCGCCAGCAGAGTCTCGGCGCGCGCGGGCTTGCCCAGTTGCGCGGCGAGCAGCCGGTCGGGATGAAAGTAATATTTGAGGTACGAACTCGGCACCGCGCCGATGGCGCGAATCACGTCGGCGTCCACGCCAAGTTTCTCCGAGAGACGCTCTGCATGCACCAGCGCGTCGGGCATCCGATCGAGACCATCCTGCCGCACGCCGGTAATCCAGCCGAAGTGGTGCATGCCGAGGTAGTCAACGTCGAGCGCGGGGCGCGGCTCGGACAAGGCAGAGGCGACCAATTGCGACATCGTGACAGGCGAGTCGCAGATGCCGATGCATTTGACGGTCGAGGAGCGGCTGATGGCGTACTGGATCAGACTGCTGGGGTTGGTGAGGTTTATCAGAATCGCCTGCGGCGCGCGGCGCTCGATCGCACGGCAATAGTCGAGCACCACCGGGACCGTGCGAAAGGCGAGCGAGAATCCGCCGGGGCCGACAGTCTCTTCTCCCGGCAAGCCCAGATCGCGTGGGAAGGTTTCGTCGAACGCGCGCATCTGGTAGCCGCCGACGCGAATTTGATTCAACACGAAGTCTGCGCCGTCGAGCGCGGCGTCGAGGTCGGTGGCGAACGAGACGTTCAATGGCCGTCCGCCGCCCTCACCCGCCAGTCGCGCGCAAATGCCGCCGACGATCTTCAATTTGTCGGCGGAGCGCCCGTGGAGAACGACTTCCATCGAGGGCCGTTCAGCCGAGCGAAGCAGGACGGCGATCAGTTCGGGCGTGGCGACGGCCGAGCCGCCGAGCACAGTGAGTTTCATTGGTAACTACTTTTCAACGCAAAGAATCGGCGCACATTTGGGAAACCTGGCGACCTTGCGCCCTTGCGTCTTTGCGTTAATTGTCCGGCCCGCCCGAGCAGTTGCTTTCACCGTTACAAGTCAGCCGCCGCCTCTCGATCGGCCATTACGGTGACATTCGGATGATCGCGCAGTAGCGACGCCGGCACGTCGTTCGTCATTGGCCCCTCGACGACTTCGCGGAGTATCTTCGCCTTATTCGCGCCGGAGACGAGCAGAAGAATCTCGCGCGCCTGCCGGAGCGTCGCGAGGCCCATCGTCAACCCGTAGCGCGGCACACGATCCGGGCCACCCCAGTAGCGCGCGTTGGACGCAATGCTTTCAGCGGCGAGGCGTACCACGCGACTGCGCGAATCGGGCCGCGAGCCGGGTTCATTGAAGCCGACGTGCCCGTTCGGCCCGAGGCCGAGGAGTTGCAGATCGATCCCGCCCACCTCTACGATCGCGGCTTCGTATTCAGCGCACGTCAGCGTCGGTTCGGCGCTCAAGCCGTCGAAAACGTGGACACGGCCCGGAGCGATTTCGCACGGGCGGATCAGATCGCGGTCGAGCCAGTCGGCCAGACAGCGCGGATCGCCGCGCCCCACGTCGAGATATTCGTCGAGCACAAAGATCGTCAGGTGCGAAAGATCGAGTCCCTCACCCCGGCCCTCTCCCAGAGGGAGAGGCAGTCTCGATTCGCGGACGCGCCGGGCGAATTCGCGATAGACGCCGACCGGCGTCTCACCCGTCGGCAGGCCGAGGGCGGCATTCGGCTTCGCGCGAGCGAGCGACTCGATGCGGTCGGCGGCGGCGGAACTCAGCGCATTGTAATCGGCGGCGATGACAAAGTTCATTTCAACACCAGACTGTTCGGCACGAAGGCGCGAAGATACGAAGTTTCTTTGTGCTTTCGTGTCCTCGTGGTGAGTGTCCGTTCAAGAATTCTACCTCAACGACTCCGGGAGCAGGATCAGCGCGGCGGCGCCGATCAGTCCAGCGTCCGGGCCGAGCGAGGCTTTCTTCACCCCGCGCAGAAGTCCGAGATAGTACGGACTGCCAAGCGCGGCCAACGCGCGGCGAGCGGGTTCGAGGAGCAATTCGCCGGCTTCGGCGATCCCGCCGCCGACGAGGATGACATGCGGGGCGAAAATGTGAACGTAACTCGTCAGCGCCATGCCGAGATACCCGCCGACTTCATCCCAGATTTCTTTGGCGGCCACGTCGCCGGCCAGCGCCGCCTCGGTCACGTCGCGCGGCTCGAGGTCGCCCTTCCCGGCCAAGCGCGCGGCGAGGGCCGGAGATTTTTTCGATCGCGCGGCGGCGAGGGCAAAGTCGCGAATCGGGCGGATGGTGGCGACGGTTTCGAGACAGCCGCGCCCGCCGCAAGTGCAGGGCCGACCGTGTGGGTCAATAATGATGTGGCCGGTGTCGCCGGGCCAGCCGTAATGGTAACGAATTCGCTGGCCGCCCTCAATGAAAATGCTGGCGGCGATGCCGGTGCCAATGGCGATGAAGAAGACGCGGTCGTAGTTGTGGCCCTCGCCAAAGTAATACTCGGCGAGTCCGCCGTTCATCACATCGTTGTCCATGGCGATATTCTCGCCGAGCGCGGCGGCCAGCGGCGGGCGCAGGGCGAAGCTCTCCAGGCCGGGCATGTTGTTGACCTGGCGCTGGATCCAATCCGGCCCTTCAAAGAAATTAGGCGGCCCGAAGCCGAAGCCTTCGGATTCGAGGCCCAGGCCCCGCGCCCGTTCGCGCAGATCGTTTGCGAAGCCGATCAGCGCATCCACAATCGGCCCCGGCGTCTGGCTGCCGGCCGGCGAGGAGCGTGATTCTTTGAAAACGACGCGCCCGGTTTCTTCGACGAGGCCGCCTTTGAGTTTCGTGCCGCCGATGTCAATGCCGATGGCGTGTCTCATTTCAGGTCCTCACCCCGCAAGGCGGGACGCAAGCAGCCCCGCAGGGCGGGGCGCAAGCAGCCCCCGGAGGGTCTTCACGTCCGCGCGATTTGATAATATCGCTCAGTCCACGCCGGATGGTCGACGTCAGTGCCGCGCAGTTCCGCGAGGTAGAGGCAGGCGAGATAAAGCGGGATGGCGTACAGGATGCCGGCAAATTCGGACGGATACGGCTGAGGCAGAAGCGAGGCGTCGAAGCGGTGAACGGGCGCGCCGAGTTCGCGGCAAAGTGAAAGCGTGTAAGCGACCAATGGCGAGTCGCCTGCCGGATCGATTCCGGCGACCACGGTGTTCTCATTCACGAGGGTCGAAATGCCGAGATCGATTTCGCGCGTCTCACTGCCCTCGGCATGAAGGCCACAGGCCTCTTTGAATTTCAACGCGCCCTCCAGCGCGACAGCCCACGCCGCCCCGCCGCCGAAGAAATATGCGTCGCGCGTGTTCGCAAGATCGCGCGCCAGCGCGCGGGCGGGCGCGTCGGCGTTTGCCAGCATTGCCTCGGCCAACACAGGCGACTCTCCTAATCGGGCCGCATCGCCGCCGAACAGCTCCATCCACAAGCGATGCAATGAAAACGCCGAAGCGCAGAAGGTCTTGGTGTGAACCAGGCAACGGATCTCACCGGCGAAGGTGAGCAGAGTCGCGTCGGCGATGCGGGCCAGCGTCGAGTTCGGTTCATTGGTCAGTCCAATGTACAGCGCGTCGCCGGCCAGATGCTTCGCGGCCTGAATGTCCCGTGTTTCACCGGAAGCAGAAATCGCGACCACACAGTCCCGAGGGCCAAGAGGCGGCGGGCTGGCGAGGAAATCGCCGACCGGGACAGTCCACACTAAAGGGCCGTTGGTTGCGGCGAGCATTCTTGCGTGGCCACAGGCGGCAAGCGCGGCGTGATACGACGTGCCGCCGCCGGTGACGACGATTTGCCGCAGATCGCGCGACCGCATTTTGGCCGCAACGCGCTGAACCGATTCTGCGCCGCCTGCGAGGGTGTCACGCAGGACGGTGGGGATTTCGAGGATGGAGAGGCGGAAGAGAGAGTTGGGCATGGATAGTCGTCAGTCATCAATCGTCAGTCATCAGTCTGGCGACGATGGCTGGCGACAGACGACTCAAGCCCGTGAGTCATGCGGCCCTTGGGGCCGCGTGCGGAATGAGCGTCACGTCGTTGAATCCGAGGCGCACCTTGCCCTGCCGTTGGATCAGCGTGAGCCGTTCGCCGCCGCTCACGTCGGCGCGAATCTCCCGGCCGCCCACGTCAACCCGCAGTTGCGCCGCCGCACCCTCGAATATGACGCGGTCGATCACGCCTTCCACGATGTTCTCGTACCCGTCGCCGGCAGAGTCCCCGAGTACCGCAATATTCTCCGGGCGAACGTAGGCGATCACCGAGTCACCGACGTTGAAATGAGTGTGATCTCTGCACCGAAGCAGCAGCCCGTCTGCAGAAACAAGGACGCGCGCCTCGTCGCCCGCGCCCTCGACACTCGTCACGTGCCCGACGAGGCTGTTGTTCGCGCCGATGAACTCGGCGGCGAACGGGGTCGCCGGGCGCAGATAAATATCGGTCTGCGTGCCGATCTGCTCGATGCGCCCGGCGTTCATCACCACGATGCGATCCGAAATAGCGAAGGCTTCGGATTGATCGTGCGTCACGAAGATCGCCGTCCTGTGCGATTGGCGCGGAAGGTCGATGATCGAATACTGGAGCGTGTCGCGCAGGTTGCGATCGAGCGCGGAG
>JACQED010000585.1 GCA_016200785.1 Chloroflexota bacterium | reverse complement strand
TGGGAGGCGAGATTGCCCTGAACGTGGCGCGAGCCGCCGCCGCCATGAGGCCGATAGCTCAGCACTTCGGCTTGTCGATCGAGGCCGCCGCTATGGGCGTCATTCGGCTCGCGGATGCTAACATGATCACGGCCCTGAAACTGGTCTCGGTGCGGCGCGGCTACGACCCGCGCGACTTTGCGCTGGTGGCCTTTGGCGGCGGCGGGCCGATGCACGCGGCGGCGCTGGCTCGCGAACTGCGCGTCAAGAAAGTCATCATCCCGACCCAGCCGGCGGTCTTCTCGGCCTGGGGTATGCTGATGACCGACTTGCGCCGCGACTACATCCGCACGCTGATCCTCCGTGCCGACCGCGTCAAGCCGCAACGTTTTACCGACATCTACACCGAAATGGAGGCGCAGGCCCTGTCGGATATGCAAGCGGAGAGGGTCAAAGAGGGACGGGTACGTTTTGCCCGCTACGCCGACATGCGCTATGCCGGCCAGGAGCACACGGTGAAGGTGCCGGTGCCGGGTGGGGCGATCGCCGACAAACAGATGTCGCTCATTGCCGCTCGTTTTCATGACTTGCACGAACACACCTACACCTTTCGTTTGCCGTCGGCTATCGAACTCGTCAATTTCCACCTGATAGCCCTGGGCGTGGTGAAGAAACCGTCGGTGCCCAAGATCAGCAGTCGCGGCACGCTGAAGCGGGCGCTGAAAGGCGAGCGCAAGGTTAACTTCGATGAACTTGGCTTCCGAACCAGCGCCGTCTACGAACGCGGGTTACTGCCCGTCGGCAAGCCGATCAAGGGGCCGGCGGTGATCGAAGAACCCGCCTCCGTCACCGTGGTCTTCCCCGGACAGGCACTCACCGTGGATGAATACGGTTTTCTGCATATTGAGGAGGTGTGATATGGCCAAGCGATCCAAGAAGCCATCGGGCCAGACCGCCATTGACCCCTTCACGCTGGAAATCATCAAAGACAGCCTGGTCGCCATCGGCGACGAGATGTTTGTCACCATGGCGCGCACCAGCATGAGCACCATCATCTACGAAGTGCTGGACTACGCCACCGGCCTGACCGACGCCCAGGGCAATCTGATCACGCAGGGCAACGGCGTGACGCTGTTTATCGGCACGCTGACTTACGCCGTGCAGAGCGTGCTGGAAAAATTCAAGCCGGGCGAGTTGAACCCGGGCGACATTTTCATCACCAACGATCCCTACGGGGGCGGCGGCACACACCTGTCCGACGTGTCGCTGATCATGCCCATTTTCCACGACGGCGAGATCGTCGCTTTCGCCGGCAACAAGGGGCATTGGACGGAGGTCGGCGGCAAGGACGCCGGCAGTTGGACCACTGACGCGACGGAAGTTTATCAGGAGGGACTCCAGTTTCCCTGCGTGAAGTTGTTCGTGGCCGGCGAACCGATCCAAAGCCTGCTGGACTTGATCCGCGCAAACGTGCGCACGCCCGACATGAGCATCGGCGACATGTACGCCCAGGCCGCCTCCCTGCGCATCGCCGACCGGCGCTTCCGCGCCCTGTGTGACCGGTACGGCATTAAGACCGTGCAGAAGGCCATGGCCTCGCTGTTGGACTACGGCGAGACAGTGATCCGTCAAGAAATGAAGAAGGTCCCCAACGGAGTGTACGAAGCGGTAGACTATATTGACGACGACGGCGTCGGCAACGGGCCATTCGAAGTGAAGGTCAAGATAACCAAGACGGACGATGAATTCATCTGCGACTTTACCGGCACCCATCCGCAGGTGCCAGGCCCCATCAATTGCAGTCGCACCGGCTTGAACGCCGGAGCGCGAGTCATATTCAAGGCGCTCACCGATCCAGCCGTCCAGACCAACGATGGATGTTTTCGCCCGCTGACGGTGATCTGCCCCGAGGGCACCATTTTCACCTGCGTGCGCCCCGCGGCCGTCTCGACTTATTGGGAAACCGTGCTCTACGTCATGGACTTAATGTGGAAGGCGATGGCGCCCGTCTTGCCGGCGCGGCTGGCAGCCGGACATTTCCTGAGCGTCTGCGGCACGGTGGTGTCCGGCAACCATCCTGATAGCGGCGAACTTTTCATCCTGGTGGAGCCGCAAGCCGGCGGTTGGGGAGGCGGCGCAGGCAAGGACGGCGAGAACGGCCTGGTCTCAGTCGCCGACGGCGAGACTTATATTATCCCGGTCGAAGTCTGCGAGACTCGCTACGGCGTGCTGGTGGATCAATTTGCTTTGGACGTGACGGACGGCGGCGCCGGCCAGCATCGTGGCGGGCGAGGCATGGTGCGCGACTATCGCATCACCGCCGACGAGGCCTGGGTCACCGGCACCTACGGACGGTATAAGTTTCTCCCCTGGGCGATGAAGGGCGGACTTCAAGGCTCCAAGAACTACATGCGCATGATTTACAAAGACGGTCGCGAGCCGGTGGAGATGGGCAAGGCGGCGCGTTTCCACTTGAAGAGGGGCGACGTGGCGCGCTTGATCACCGCCACCGGCGGCGGCTACGGCGATCCACACCAGCGCCCGGTGGCAGTGATACAGGAGGATGTCAAAAACGGCTACATTACGCTCCAACAGGCCGAGCGCGATTACGGCGTCGTGTTAGACCCCAACACGCTGGCCGTAATTGAACTGCGACGCTAATCGCATGACCTTGGATCCCTTTACCCGGAGCATCATCCAGGATATGCTGCGGGCCGCCGCCGACGAGATGTTCCTGCGGTTGGGACACGCCAGCAAAAGCCCGATCATCTACGAGGTGCTCGATTATTCGTGCGCCCTGATCAGCCCCAAAGCCGAACTCATCGCCGAGGCGCAGGGCGTGCCCGGCTTCACCGGCGTGCTGCCGTTTGCCGTGCGCTCGATCCTCGACAAACACGGCGCGAAGGCGATGCGCCCCGGCGACGTTTACGCCACGAACGATCCCTATGCTGGCGGCGGCACGCATCTCTCTGACGTTTGCCTGATCGCGCCGATTTTTCACGAAGGCGAATTGATCGCCTTTGCCGCCAACAAAGCCCACTGGACGGAGGTCGGCGGCATGGCCCCCGGCAGCTGGACGACCGATGCGACCGAGATTTATCAAGAAGGACTGCAACTGCCGGCGGTCAAACTGTACGATCGTGGCCGGCCGGTGGCCAGCCTGATCGACTTGATCGCCGCCAACGTCCGCCTGCCGGACATGACGCTATCCGATCTGTACGCCGGGGTGGCGGCCCTGCGCGCCGGCGAAGCGCGCCTCGGGGAAATTTGCCAGCGTTACGGCGTTACGGCTCTTCGCCACAGCGTCAGCCGCTTGCTCGCCGATGGCGAACGCGTCGCGCGGGATCGGCTGGCCGAACTTCCGTCGGGCGTTTATCGGGCGGACGGCTGGATTGACGATGACGGGCTGAGCGACGATCCGATTCCGATCTGCGTGACGGTGACGATTGACGCCACCCACTTCACCGCCGACTTCACCGGCTCCGCGCCGCAGGCGAGGGGGCCGATCAACGGCACCTGGGCGCGATTGCAGTCGTCGTGCCGGGCCGTCTTCAAAGCCATCACGGCTCCGAGTTTTCCCAACAACGAAGGTTGTTTTCAACCCTTGCGCGTCGTTTGCCCGGACGCGACCATCTTCACGGCCCGGCGTCCCGCGCCGGTCTCAACCTATTGGGAGGCGGGCGCGGCGGCCGTTGACCTGTTGTGGCATGCGCTGTATCCCATCGCCTCAGACAGGCTGACGGTCGGGCACTTTCTCAGCATTTGCGGCACGAGCCTCAGCGGCTCGGACGACGGGGGCAATCTGTTTGTGCTCGTCGAGCCGCAGGCCGGCGGCTGGGGGGCAGGCGCGACCAAAGACGGCGAGAACGGACTGGTGGCCCACGGCGACGGCGAGACATACAACATCCCGGTCGAAGTCTGTGAGACGCGCTTTCCGATCCTGGTTGAACAGTACGCGCTCAACGCCGTCAATTGCGGCGCCGGCCGGTATCGCGGCGGGCTGGGCCTGGTGCGCGATTATCGCGTCTTGTGCGAGGCGGCCTCGTTGACGACCACCTTTGGCCGCCATCGCTTTCCGCCCTGGGGCGAGGCCGGTGGGAGCGATGGTTCGCCCAACGGCGTAGCCGTTATCCCGGCCGGCGCGCGTGAGCCGGCCGTCTGGCGCGGCAAACTGGCCCGCTATCGACTCCGGCGCGGCGATCTGGCCCGGTTGATCACCGGGACGGGTGGCGGCTATGGCAACCCGCTGGAGCGTGACCCGGCGCTGGTACAACGCGACGTGCGGGACGGCATCATCACGCTGGATCAAGCGGAGAAGGTTTACGGCGTCAGACTCGACCCGGCGAGCCTCGCCGTCGTAGAACGCCTGGCGTCCCGCCGCAATTGAATGTCACTTGCAAGGAGGCAACCCGATGACTGATTCAAACGTTTCATCAGCCGAACGTCTCAGCCGACTGCAGGCACAAATGGCGCACGACGGTGTGGATCTCGTCGCCATCGCGCCTACGGCCAATATGCGCTACCTGCTCGGCTTCGCGCCGCTGGCCGACGAGCGACCCTGTGCCTTGTTGGTGAGCCGGCAGGCGACCCGCTTCGTCGTGCCGATGCTCAACGCCGATCAGGTTGAGGGACGCACCGGCCTTAAGGCAATCCGCTGGGCCGATGCCGCCGGGCCGCAGCAGGCTTTGGCCGAGGCGTTGAGCGGGCTGGGTGTCGCGCCGGGCGGTGTCCTGGCCGCCGACGATACGATGCGCGCCGACGCGCTGCTCATCTTGCAAGAAGCGATCCGCCCGGCGAGGACGCTGGCCGCCGGCGGTTTGATGACCGCCTTGCGGATACGCAAGTCGGAAGCGGAGATTGAAGCCCTGGCGCGCGCCGCCGCCCAGGCCGACCGCGCGGTCATGGTGGGCGTCGAAGCCTGCCGGCCCGGTGTGACCGAGCGAGAGGTGGCCGACAAGATCGCCGGTTACTTTCGCCAGGATGGGGCTGAGTTGGTGGATTTCACCATCGTCGCCTCGGGGCCGAGTGGCGCATTTCCTCATCACGAGACGGGCGATCGGCGTTTGCAGCCGGGTGATACGATAATCATCGACATCGGCGCGAGTCTGCATGGTTACAAGTCGGACGTGACGCGGGTGGTGCACTTGGGCGAGCCGTCGGACGAAGTGCGCGCCGTCTATCAAGCCGTGCTGGAGGCCAACCGGCGCGGCCGCGAGGCGGCCCGCGCCGGGGCGCGCGCCCGCGATGTGGATCGCGCCGCGCGCGGATCGATTGAGCAGGCGGGTTACGGCCCTCACTTTCTGCATCGCACCGGCCACGGGCTGGGGCTGGAAGTACACGAACCGCCGTGGATGACTTCGGAGAGTGACACGCTGCTGGAGCCGGGCATGGTCTTTTCGGTCGAGCCCGGGGTCTACTTGCAGGGCAAGTTCGGCGTTCGCATCGAAGACATCGTGGTCGTCACCGAGGGCGAATGCCGTTGCTTGACCGGACTGGATCATCAACTCATGGTAAAGGCATAAACGACATGGTCAAACTAACCGTGATTTACAACCTGCCGCCGGGCGCGGATCACGAAGAGTTTCTGAAGTGGCGCACCGGGCCGCATCAAAAGCACAACGAGGGAACGCCCGGGGTCATCAAGACTGATTTTTACATCGTTGAGAAAAGCCCGGACGGGCCGGCGCCCTATTGCTACATGACCGAGGCGTACTTTCCCGACATGGAGACCTTTGAAAGGGCCTGGTACGATCCGGCCTATCAGGCCAAGCTGAAGGAAGACGTCAAGCGCATCGCCGATCCGGTCTTTTTGATCTCTCGTGAGGTCGTGACGGCGGAGGTGGCAAAGGCCTGAGCCGCTTGATGAGTTCACTCCAATTCTCTCCAGCTCATAATAGGCTGTTGCGACAGGACGCCCCCACCGCGCTCGGCAAGCCGACGCGATCTTTTCTGGACGAGGCCTTGCGCGAGGGCAACGCCGCCGAGGCGGCCCGCTGGCTCGACTACTATCTGTTCGAGATGACCACAATTCGGCGGCTTTTCGCCGCGTCGGATTGGGACTCGGCGCGTTACTACCTTGACCGCAAAGGCGACGAAGCGTGGGGGCCGTTGTTGCAGGAAAGCATGGCCCCGTGGCTCGGAACAACCGTCGGCCTGCCTGGCGCGCCGAGGGCTGAAGTGTGGGCGCAGGGGCACGATGCCCGCCTCGTCGTTCCCGGCCTGCCGTATGCTCTGCATGTTCTGGAGGGCGATCGGCGTTTCGACGTCACACTTGACTCGCCTCAGGAGCAAGAAAAACGTTGGGCTGCGTGGCGCACCGCGATCGACGCGGCCATCCGCGCCGCCGATGGCGCTGGGGCGGGCCGGGTTCTCGACTTGCTCGTCGCCGAGGCCCGGCTGCTACATGACGTGCTGTGTGATTGGGAGTGGGCATTGCTGACCGCGATGGCCCGCGCCTGGGGCGAGGCCGTGCTGGAGGACGTCCTTCTCGTCACTCAGAGGATATTGGTAGATGACCGGTATGAAAAAATCCGCGAGATGAGCGTCGAAGACTATCTGCGCCTCAAGGCCGAAGAAATGCGCGGACATTTCACCGGAGCCGGGCGTGCCGGTCAATTTTCGCTGGTGGAGGAGTCGGATCGTTACTTGTTGAGTTTCGATGCTTGCGGAACCGGCGGCCGGATGCGCCGGGGCGACCCGCTGACCGGCAGTGGATCGCGCCTCTTGCCGCCGTACAACTTTCTGACTATCGAGGGAGCATACCCGTGGACCTGGAATCGAAAAGGCGTATGCGGTTATTGCGCTCACTGCTCGGTCGTCAATCAGATCCGCGCGATTGAAACTCTGGGCCGTCCACTGCGGATGACGTTATACCCGGACGATGCGAACGAGCCTTGCCGCTGGATCATTTACAAACAGCCGAGCGACTATCCTGACGAGGCTTATACCAGCGTAGGCAAGTCGAGGTAATCGCTCGCCTACGGGCGCGAATGCGAACGGCATTATCTTGACAGGTGCGCTGATCGACGGCACACTCAGGCAGCCTGCCCGGGTGCCGCCTATTGTTATCCCACTCCGTCTCCTGCTTAGTGTGCGTCTGAAAACTACCCGAAGCATGCAAGGTCGGGCAAACTTGGGGAATGACCAAACCCCACGGCATCCCGGTTATGATGTCCACAAACGACTGGCGGTCTATGCTATTCTGGGCGGGATACCGGCGTACTTGGAGCGGTGGCGGTCAAGCGAGTCGCCGGTGGCGAACGTCGAGCGGCTGTTCCTTCAGCGCACCGGCTGGCTTCGCAGCGAGCCGCTGGTGCTGGTCAGCGACCTGACGCGGCGCGAAACGGGAACGTATGAAACCATCCTGCGGGCTATCGTCGTCGGGGGCAAGCACACGCGCGAGGCCATCGGCGAGGCGGCGGTCATTCCGAGCACGGCGCTGAGTCATTACCTGTCGCGCCTGCTCGACCTGCAACTCGTCGAACGGCGCATACCGGCGATTGTGCCGCTGGACAAACGCAAGACGAGCAAAGGCAGCCGCTATTTCCTGCGCGATGCTTACCTGCGTTTCTACTATCGCTTTGTCGATCCGAATCTGCATCTGATTGAGCAAGGCTTGTCGCGCCGGCTGTGGGCGAGCATGGGAGACAACTTCCGGGCGTTTGTGGCTGAGACGTTCGAGGACCTGAGCCGCGCTTGGGTGCTGGCGCAGGCGCAGGCCGGCACGTTACCGTTTGAGCCGGAGGTGGTCGGGGCGCACTGGGCGCCGGACGCGCAAGTGGACGTCGTCGCGATCGACTGGAAGTCGAAGCGCATCCTGCTGGGTGAGGCCACGTGGGGCGAGGGCAAAGTGGGGCGAGACGTGATCCGCGAGTTGATTGACAAGACGCCGAAGGTCGTGCCGCAAGGCGGAAAAGGCTGGCAGACGCAGTACGCCTTCTTCGCCCGGGAAAGATTCACCGATGCCGCGCGAGATGAGGCAGGTAAGCACGGCAGTCTTCTCACCACGCTGACAGAGATGGAGCGAGAAATCGGTTAAGCCAACACGGGGACGCGCGATGCACAGGCACCGGCACATGCAGGACCTGGCGGCCTCAGGCATTCACGCCCAGGTGGCCCGCGCGTCGAGTTTCAAACGGACGGTTAGCGGCCTGCTCCAAACACGGAGCAGGCCGCTTTTGATTCTGCACGGCGTTCGCATTCTGATGCTCCTATGCTGGCAATAAGCGGGTGAACTGGGCGTAGACCTCGCCCCACCGGGCGGAAGGGTATGGTTCGTATGTGATCAATTCGAACGAGTTCTGTACGACTTCACGGGCTTCGGCCAGCGAAGCGAACTGGCCGAGGGCCATTGCCTGGACCGCGACGTTGCCGAGGGCGGTGGCCTCTACCGGCCCCGCCACCACCGGGCGGCCCGTCGCGTCAGCAGTCAGTTGACACAGCAGGCGGTTTTGCGACCCACCCCCGACAATATGGATGACCTCCATCCGGCGAGCCAGCATGGCCTCGATGCGTTCAATAACCACGCGGTACTTGAGCGCGAGGCTTTCGAACACGCATCGCAGGAGCGCGCCCGTGTCCTCCGGCGCCGGCTGGCCGGTCTTCGCGCAGAAGTTTCGGAGACGGGCCG
>JACQED010000584.1 GCA_016200785.1 Chloroflexota bacterium | reverse complement strand
TATCGCCATTGACCATTGGGTGCATATCTTCATTGCGGACTGCGTCTTCGGCCTGTTCGGGCGCGTCCGCCGGGTGGAAGATCAGCTGGTCAACGATGCCCTCTTCAAACTCCGCATCCTGTGGCGCGCGCTGTACGAGCAAAAGCAAGTCCTGTCCTCCTCGAAACTGGTGAAGGTCGGGCGCAATTGTGTAATCGATCCCACGGCGGTGATTCACGGCCCGACGGCGATCGGCGACAACTGCAATATCGGCGCGGGAGTGGTCATCCAGAATTGTGAGATCGGATCGCACGTCAACATCTCCGAAGGCTGTCAACTGATGCTGTCAACCGTCGGCGACGGCTGTTTCCTGCCCTTCCGCGCGGCGCTGTTCATGACGACGCTCATGGAAAACACGATGGTCGCCCAGAACACCTGCCTGCAAATGTGCGTCGTCGGGCGCGATACCTTCATCGGCGCAGGCAACACCTTCACCGACTATAACTTGATTGATGTGCCGCTGCGCGCCGTCGTCGGAGAGAAACTGGACGAGGCCAACCGGCCCGTGCTCGGCGGCTGTGTCGGCCATAACTGCCGGCTTGGCTCCGGCCTGATCATTTACCCGGCCCGCACGATCGAGTCCGACGTGGTTCTCTTCGCCAGCCCTGAGCGCCGGGTGATCGACAAAAACGTCACCTACGAGCAGAGCGATCACCATAAATTGCGCGCGGCTCACTTGCACCCGCGACTCTATCCACGGGAGGGGGAGGAGACGCGAAAGCATTGGTGAGTTGAACAATTTTGCATTCATCCTCCACCCCATCGATCCGAAGCGGGACGTAGCGCGGAAGTTTCCGCTGTTTGGCAAGTACCTCACGACCGAACAGATCGACTACTTCTCGGCCTTCTTCCCGCCCGTGTACCTTTCCGAAATTCACGGCATCCGCTCGACGGCCACCGGCGAAGAGATCATGGGCTGGTTCGTCGCCTGCCCGTACACCCCGGCCCGCATGGTGGAGTTGCCTGTAGAGACGGTTTACCGTAAGATTATCCAGACCGGCAAACTGGCCGAGCGGCTCGGGGCGCGCTTGCTGGGGCTGGGGGCGTTCACGTCAGTAGTCGGCGACGCCGGGATCACCATCGCCCGTGGGCTGGATATTCCTGTCACGACCGGCGATTCCTACACCGTCGCGATTGCGGTAGAATCCATCCGTGAAGCCGCCCGCGTGATGGGCATTGAAATGAAGTCGGCTGTGGCCGCAGTCGTCGGCGCGACCGGCACAATCGGCCAGGTGTGCGCCGAATTGCTGGCGCGCGAAGTTCCGCGTCTCCTGCTCGTCGGCCGCCGTCCGGAGGCGCTGGTCCAACTGCGCGAACGGTGTCAGGGGAGCGGCGGGGCCGAGGTTCAAATCGCAACCGACTTCGGCCGACTGGCAGAGGCCGATCTGATTCTGAGTGTTTCCAGCGCGATGGAAACGCTGATCGAACCTGAACATCTGAAACCCGGCGCAGTGGTGTGCGACGTCGCCCGTCCGCGCGACGTGTCGGCCCGCGTGGCCGCGGCGCGTGACGACGTGTTGGTGATCGACGGTGGCATGGTCGAGGCGCCGGCTGCGGCGGGCGGCGCGCAGTTCAACTTCGACTTCGGCTTTCCGCCCGGCATGGTCTATGCCTGCATGGCCGAGACGATGGCGCTGGCGCTGGAGGGGCGTTACGAGAGTTACAGCCTCGGCAAGCGCATCACGCCGTCGCAGGTTGAAACGATGGCCGCCATCGCCGCCCGTCACGGCTTCCGGCTGGCCGGGTTCCGGTCGTTCGAGAAGGCAGTGACGGACGAGCAGATCGCGAGAGTGAGGGAGAAAGCTAGGAGGGCGAGCGGGTGACACGGCGGCACGCCGGATTTCAGAGACAAATCGCCGGCCTGAGCGGGTCGCGTCTGCGGCGAATGATCCGGCGATTGGAACGATCAAATGACAACCGAATTAACCGACGCCGAACGGCAACGGAATCAAGACGAACTCGCGCTGTTGGAGAAATTTCACCAAAAAATCGTTGCCCTGGGTGGCGAGGGCGACTACTCGGCGCTCGAAGTGGCAGTCGGCGACCTGTACGGCGCGTATTGCGCGATCTACGAAGAGTTTGTCCCGGCCTTCTTGAACGCACCCGACCGCGAAACCGCCGCCGATGCTTTGATGGATTTGCTTCT
>JACQED010000583.1 GCA_016200785.1 Chloroflexota bacterium | reverse complement strand
CTCAAGCAGCGCGCCGCCGCAGGGCCTGCCGCGATCCTCTGCACGCTGACGGTGGACGACAACACTTCCAAATACGGCTTCAAGCGGGCCATGATGGGCCGCGAGCCGATCACGACGCCCGACGGCAAGCCATTGATTGACAAGCATGGCCGCCGCTCATACGTCACCAGCGCCGGTTCCGGGCCGTCGGTCGGCAAGACGATCCTGATGAGTTACCTGCCGCCTGAGTACGCGAAAGTCGGCACGAAACTCGCCGTCGAATACTTCGCCGAGCAGTATCCCTGCACCGTCGCCGTCGTCGGGCCGACGCCGCTGTTCGACCCCAAGAACGAGCGCATGAAAGCATAGGCTGGATTCTCACCGCAGAGAACGCCGAGAAACGCAGAGAAGAAGAATTCTCCGCGCTCTCTGCGTTCTCTGCGGTGAATCCCTTTGGATAATCAAATGAACGTACTTGTCTGTGTGAAACGGGTTCCCGCGACGGGCGGCAAAGTCACTCTCACCCCGGACGAGCAAGAGATTGACACTCGCTATCTGGGCTTCACTATCAGCCCGCACGAGGAATGCGCGGTGGAAGAGGCGGTGCGGCTGACAGAGGCGAGCGGAGGCAGCAGCACCGTTCTGACGCTCGGCCCCGACGCCGCCACGGAGCAATTGCGCGACGCGATGGCGTTGGGGATCGAGCGCGCCGTGTTGCTGGAAACTGACGGGCGCGAGTGGGACGCCGGCGCGACGGCGGAAGCGATCGTCGAGGCCGTCCGCGCCGAGCGCGCGGCCGGCACGGAGTTCGATCTGCTTCTCTTTGGCAACGAAGCGGCTGACACGGGCGGCTATCAAGTGGGCATCCGGGTGGCATACGCCCTCGATGTGCCGTGTGTGACCGGAGTCAAAGAACTAAAGATCGAGAACGGCAAGGCCACCGCGAAGCGCGAGGCCTCCGGTGGATGGGAAATCTACCAGGTCTCCCTTCCGGCTGTCGTCACCGTCAAAGAGGGAATCAACCTGCCGCGCTATCCCTCCATGCCCGGCCGACTGAAGGCTAAGAAGAAAACGATCGAGCGAATCGTCCCTCAGTGGCACGAAGCCGAACTGGAAAAGGTGCGGCTCAAACTGCCGAAAGAGCAGGAGAGTCAGGTGGAAATACTCGGCAACGGCCCGGAGGCGGCGGCCAAAGCGGTCGAGGTATTTCAGAGATTGGGGATCGTGCAACCATGATACTCGGCCTCATTGAACACGATCGCGGAAAACTGAATGACTTGTCTTTGGAGATGCTCACGTTCGGGCGTCGCCTCGCCGCGCAACTCGGCGTTCCGCTCGAGGCCATCCTTGTCGGCGAGGTGGCGCGCCCGCTGACGGATCGCGTCCGGGCGTTCGGCGTTTCCACCGTTCACCTCGCCCGGCACGAGCGCCTCGACGATTACGCGCCAGGAGCCTGGGCGCAGTGCGTGATCGAGGTGATCGCCGCGACGAGGCCGCAAGTCGTGATGGCGGCGGGGAGTGATCGGGGCAATGAAGTCATGGCGCATATCGCCGCCCGGATGAATTTGCCGCTCGCGGCCAACTGCACCGAAGTGACTCCCGGCGACGCCTATCTCGTAACGAGGCTGCGATGGGGCGGGAGCCTGTTGGAGGAAGCACGGCTCAAAGGAGAGGTGAAGTTGTTGACCGTCGCTCCCCAGGCAATCCAGGCTGAGGAAGCGGTCCCCGCTGGCGCAGTTGCGATCAACGCTTTTACCCCCGCGCTCGCCGACAAAGATTTTCGCGCCCGCGTCCTGGGTCGAGTGGAGCCGGCAGCCGGCAAGGTCTCGCTGGCGGAGGCAAAGGTTGTGGTCGGCGGCGGGCGCGGAGTCGGCAGTGCTGACGGGTTCAAGGCGCTCGAAGAGTTGGCAAACCTGTTGGGCGGGGCGGTCGGGTGCTCGCGCGCGGTCACGAGCCTCGGCTGGCGACCGCACCTCGATCAGATCGGTCAGACCGGAACCCGCATCGCGCCTGAGATTTATATCGCGTGCGGGGTGAGCGGGGCCATTCAACACATGGTCGGCGCAAAGGGATCGAAGCGCATTCTGGCGATCAACACCGACCCCGAAGCGCCCATCGTCACGAAAGCCGACTACGCGATCATTGGCGACTTGAACGAGGTCGTCCCGGCGATCAGCGCGGAGATCACGAAGCTGAGGAGGTAGAGATGTTCCGCCGGAACGTCTCTACGGAAATCATTATGGGCACAGTCTTCACCCCCACCGAAGAAACATTCCCTCACACTGCCGACGCCGTCGTGATCGGCGGCGGCATCGTCGGCACGGCCACGGCCTTCTGGTTGTCGCGGGCCGGGCTGGATACGGTCGTGATCGAACGCCGGGGCGGGCTTTCCACACTCACCACGTCCAAGTCCGCCGAATGCTTCCGCGCGCAGTTCACCGAGCCGGCGATGGTGGAACTGGCTAGACCGAGCATCGAAGTCTTTGAGAATTTTGCCGAGGTCGTCGGCCTCCCCGGCTACAGTATAGACATCCATCAGCAAGGCTATCTCTTCCTCACCAGCCAGCCGCGGATGCTAGACGAGTTGCAGGCGGCGGTCCAAGCGTATCACCGGCTTGGCGTGACCGATGCCGAGTTCCTCTCCGGCGATGAAGCGCGGGCGCGCTTCCCCTTCCTCTCGCCGGCTGTGCTGGCCGCGACGATCCGTCAGCGCGACGGCTGGCTCTCGGCGCACGAACTGACCTATGGATTTGCCAAAGGGAGTCACGCGCGCTTCCTGCTCCGCACCGGCGTGACCGGAATTCAATTGAAGGGCGGCGCGATCGGCGGCGTCGAAACCACGCGCGGCGTTATCTCGACGCGGATCGTCGTGGACGCCGCCGGGCCGTTCGCGGCGCAAGTGGCGAAGATGGCCGGCGTCGAGCTGCCGATCCAAACGGTGCGCCGACAGAAAGTCGTCGTCACCGCGAAGGGGCATGTCGCGCCGGAAATGCCGATGACGATTGACGTCGACAACGGATCGTACTGTCGGCCCGAAGGCGGCGGCGCGCTGTTTGGCTGGGTCGATCCCGACGAACCGGCGACCGGACCGCTCGAAGACCCGGCGCTCGATTGGGAGTTCCCCGCGGTCTGTCTCGACAAGATTGCCCGACTTGCGCCGTTCTGGGCCGAGGTGGCGGAGAAGCTGCGCAAGGCCGACCTCGACTTGAGCGCCGGTCAATACTCGTACACTCCGGACGATCAACCCCTGCTCGGCCCCGTGCCCGAAGTGCCGGGCTTCCACGTGAACT
>JACQED010000596.1 GCA_016200785.1 Chloroflexota bacterium | reverse complement strand
GTGCGGGTCGTACTCGGCGCCGACAGGGTCATTCTCGGTGCGCCGGCCGAATATCGTCACGACTCGGTGGCGGGTCGATCCCACGCCGTGCGGCGGCGGCGAGGCCAAGTGCTCCTCGACGGTGCCGGGGAACCAGGGTCCGGTCATTTCGACATCGGTCAGGACCGAGAATGCATCCTCGATCGAGCGGGCGGTCGTGATCGAGTTCGAGACTGTCGGCATGGGCCCAAGGTAGCACCGGCGTTCCGGATTCCACGTGAAGGGCTGAGCCTCGGAAGCCGGCCTGATTTGTGTCGCTGGTGCGGCAGCGAAACGTGAACCTACAAACCTCAGTCGAGACTCGTTCGCGGCAACCGGCGATCCCGGACAAACATCAGCCGTACCATAACGATGAGTGTCACTCTCCTCTGCGCCTCATGACTTGGCTCGTACCTTCGGTGCCCGTCGACCGGGCGTGGCAGTCATCGGTGTGCCGGCCGTGACTCACGTCGGACAGGCGAGCGTGACTTGATAGGAGCGTGGCCGCGGGCGCCCCACTCAGCGGTGTCCGCGGACCGGTCCCCAGTCGTCCACCCGTTGAGGAGGGAGACAGCGGACATGGTCGTCCTTGGCGTCGATGTACACAAGCGCAGTAATACCGCAGTCGCCGTGGACGGTTCCGGCCGGAAGCTCGTCGAATGGACGATCGAAGTCTCCCGGGCCGGCCATCTCGAACCGCTGCCCTGGGCCCGTCGCCGGCGGGACCGGACCTGTCCTCTCGAGCGCGAGATGCACCTGCTCGCTGAGCAGGTGGCGCCGATGCTCCTCAGCCTGACCGGCCGCGGCCATCTCACGGCCGCCAAGCTCGTGGGCCAGTCCGGGGTGATCGGCCGCATCCGGTGGCGAGTTGCCCTTGCCCGCCACAACAGGACGGCACCCGTCCCGGTCTGGTCGGGCAATATCGTTCGGCATCGGCTCGATCGAGGTGGTGAGCGGCAGCTGAACGTCGCGCTCCATCGGATCGCCGCAGCTTGACATAGGAGCGAGCGGATGCAACCGGAGGTTCTGCTCCCCGAAACGGACCGGCCAAGGCGTCAGGCGCTGATCGTCATACTGGCGACATTCCTCGCCTCCCGGACTCTCCTTATTCTCATCGCAGCGCTTGTCGAGTTCAGCCTCCCTACCGCAAACCTCCGATCGACATTTTCAGCCACCCCAATCCTTGCGAGCTTCACCGGGAGCGACTCCGTCTTCCTGCTCGGGATTGCGAGCGGTGGTTATCACGCTGAGCCGATTCATGACTTGTACTTGGATTGGGCGTTCTTTCCTCTCTTCCCGATCGTCACGAGACTGGCGTCACTCGTCGTCACCGGCAATATCGCGCTAGCTGGCGTCCTCGTTTCGAATGCAGCCGCCTTGGGCGCCGCCTGGCTGATGTATCGGCTAGGAGAGCCAAAGTTTGGTCACACGACCGCTCTCCTGGCAGTGGTCTACCTCCTGATCGCGCCTGGGGCGGTGGCGTTTGGAATGGCATACACGGATAGTCTCTTCTTGCTCCTTGCACTCTGCGCATTCCTCGCAGCACGCGAACGGAGATGGTGGCTCATGAGTCTGGCTTACGGACTTGCCGCCATCACGCGTCTCCCGGGGATCTTGCTCGGTGTTCCCCTCCTAGTCATCGTCTGGCAGACCCGTGATAGAAACATACGTTCGCTACTGCCGCTGGTCAGTGGACCTATCGCCCTTGCGGGTTTCACGATCTACCTCTGGCTCAAGTTCGGCGTCTGGCTCGCCTATCTTCGGGCGCAGGTAGCGTGGACGGACCAGACGAAGACCGTTGTAGGCGGGGGACTCCCGTCCGGAGCCGAACCACTCGTAGCAATTCTCATTGCCATTCTTCTCGTCTACGTCTTCCTCCTTGTCTACGTCCGACGTGATCGGATGGACGTGCCATCGATAGCGGTGATGGTAGTCGCGATCCTTACCGTCCTCGTCTCTGGACGCCTGCTTTCCGTCGGTCGCTACTTAGCGGTTGCGTGGCCGTTTTCATGGGTGCTCGCGAGTCGCACACGGTGGGTCCAAATCCTCGTCGCGGCGGCATCTGGGGCAGTCTTCTCGCTGCTGGCTATTCTCAATTTCACGCAAGCGCTCGCCCCTTGACCGAGTCGACCGCCTCGTGCACGTCGCGTGCATCGATTCCTTGCCGATTCTATTGATCGGGGATCGCCAACGCGTTGGGTGGCAGGAGGACATTCGGCCCGAAACGGCCGTAGATCGCCCACGGATAGTTGGAGGCGAGATTCGATATACCAGCCTCACCGACCGTCTCGATGCGGCTACCGGACGTGAGGCCGATCGCCGCACTTCCAACGCCGACAAGTCCGGCCCAATGCCCATAACGAGCGGCCGACGACGTGTCTCCGATCGCAACGAACAATCGGGCGAGTAGGTCAGCGGTCAGACCATCCACGGGATCAACGGTCAGGCGGGCCAGGAGGAGTGAGCGGGCCTCCTCGGCTCGCCCATCGAGGGCAAGGGCGGTCGCAAGCGCGCGATCGCGCGGAGCACCCGCGGGGAGAGTAGTCAATTCTGACACGACCTCGGCCGCAGACCCGCCATAGGCCCGGATTTGCTCCTCGGCGTACGGGTCCGGCGAGTTCCCTGGAGCGCGTTCAACGGCCCGTGCGAGAATCGCACCGAACATCGGGGAGGCCCTCATTTCCTCGTTCGCCGCCAGGGCGGGCGCGGCAACAAGGGCATCGGCATATGCGTTCGTCGCCAGGGCTGTGTCCCCCAGTTTTTGCGACAGCGATCCGATGTTGACTAGAGCTGCCGCATCCAGGGCTGCGCGCTGATACGCTCGCCGAACCTGCATGATCGCCGTCAGGCGATCGCCGTTCTCGAAGGCGATCAATGCGCGACTGACGAGCACGGTCGGGGTTCCGTCCGCCTCTCCGACGACCTGCATCTCGCGCCATGCGGCGGCGGGATCAGCGAGCGTCGCCAGCGCGGTCGCCGATTCGATCCTGTAGAGAGGCATGTTGGGATCCAAGGCAATAGCCTGTGCAAAGTGAGCCTGCGCGGCTACCCAGTTGCCGATATTGGCTTCTCGGACACCCCGATCATTGATGAGCGCCGCGACGCTCATCTTCCATCCGCCTGAAATCATCACCAAGGAAATCACGGCGGCGATTAGGGTGGCGCGGCGCGGCAATGTCCTCGCCGGCCCGGCTCCTGGGTCGGCTTCGCCTAGCGCGCACGCGATCGGGAGCACTAGGGCGAGCATCGCGCTTGGGAGGTTCACGAAATCGTCGAGGATCGATGCCGTCGCGAATCCAGCGAGGCTGATCAGCGACCCAATAGCAAGGGACCGCGCCACCCCGGTTCCCCAAGCGGCACGCCGAACGAGCGCTCGGATCAGGATCGCGACGCCGAATGCGACGGCGGCGATCCCAGAGATCCCAGTCTCCGCCAGAAGCTGGATCGCCGGGTTGTGCGCATGGGGCACGACGAGGCTCGGTGCCCCAATCGGATAGGCACTCGCACGAAGGTACGGCCAGAGCCCGGCGCCGGATCCGAGCCAAGGCGACGCTCGCCACATTGTGAAGGCGGACTGCCAAATCGACCATCGTTCCTTGAGCGTGGAGCTGTCGAAGAGGCGAGGACCAAGAGCGCCGAAAAGAACGATACCAACCGCGAGGCCAACGACGCCCACGAGTACAATCGCCCATCGAGGCGCCGATCGCACGGCGACGAGTGTCGCGGAACGGCCGGCCAATCCGAGGACTAGGACCCCTTCGAGACCTAGGCCGAGGTAGCCCGACCGGGAACCTGTCGCGACCACTTCGAAGGCTGCGAGGACAGCCATGCCCGCCACGATGAGTCGACCTCGTGGCATAGCTAGAAGAACAGCCGCGGCTGGGGGCCCCAATGTCAGGAGCACGATTGCCACCACGGGTGTCGCGCCGAAACTCAGGCTCGCTCCACCAGGATGGAGTGGGATTCCGGTGACCCGGCCGACCGTTCGGTACCAATCTGCCCACGAAGCCACGAGTTGGACGAAGTAGCCGACCAAGACGATCAGGAAGAGCGCGACGACTAGACCGCGCATGCGAAGCCGGAAGTACTCATTCGCGGCGATTCGCGTCATTACTAGGAAACTGAGGCTCAGCAAGGCAGCCCAATAGACCGCCTCCAGCGACATCCGCCTTGAAGCGGCGCCCAGCGCAGAGGCGGCCCCCGCGGCGATTCCCGGGCCAACGACGAGAAGGGCCTCGCGCGTTGGACCCCATACTGACCGTCGCGCCCAGGCGATCAACCAGCCAATCACGATCATCCAGAGGAGTACCTGGTTGAGCGCCCGCACCAGAGCGCTCCCTAGGAACGGATAGGTGCCGCCAACTAGGAACATGTACACGTAGATGAAGGCAATCGCGGCCCACGCGATCGCGGCCAATGCCCGATCGCCACGAAGTGATTTGTTCGTGGTCACGACAGCCCCGCCTTCTTCGCACGTGGGCGAGGCCCCGACTCAGGTTGTCGAAACGCGGCCAAGAGAGACATGAGCCAATAGGAGATCAGGCGCGGAGTCGACAGCGTAGCCGCGACCATGGCTGCTGCCCAGCCGAGTCGCGTAGGAGCCAGGCGCAGGGCGAGACCCGTGAGAAGGATCACAAACCCGGCCCAGGCAATCGGGGAAATGCCATACGGAGACAGGTTATCGATGGTCCCGACCTGCCTGAGGTTGAGCGTACCAAGGAACGCAACAGATCCATTCGGTTCGAGGACGAACTGAAGAAGGACGAATGCGATTGTCCACGCGAGAAAGGACCGGAGCGATTTCCAGTCTCGTCGGCCAATCCAGTACAGCGCGCCCAAGCCGGGAAACAGCTTCAACTGTCCCGCGAGAGCAACCGACCAAGGGCTCCCAACGGCCAGCAGCCACGTCACCAAGACCTGTGCTTGACCGAGAATGAGTGACCAAACGATAGGAAATGACAGGAGGGCTAGTGCGGCCGCCGTCCTGGGTCGGATCCCGAGACGTCGAACTGTCAGCAGGATCAAACATGTGTTCGCGATTGCCCAGGTTGTACTGATCACGGGCATCGGAAGCAGTGCAAAGGGTCGAAAAGCGATCGCGAGCAGTGGAGGGTACCGATAGAAGGCGTAGTTGTTCACGTCCATCGTTACCTGGTAGAGCGGCTGCCCGTGATTTAGTCGATCGGCTGCCTCGTAGTACGCCGACATGTCGGATTGAGGATGCTCCATCGCCAGTCGAAGCAGCGGTTCGAGCAGGGCCGCGAGCAGGGCGAGCCCGAGGCCTGCCGAGACAGCCCCAGTCACGACTCCAAATGCCCTGCTCGTCGGCCACCCCACGATCGACATGCCGACAGAGTGACATCCCTCGTCGAACGTCGCGAGGCAACATTGCGCAGGACCCGTACGATCGAGGGGTCGACGAAACGGCCACGGCGGATGGACCGAAGCGCAGTCCTTGCGTTGGGGGCCTGACTACAGCGCCGACGCGACGTAGGCCTCCGCGGCATCCGGAACAAGGCCCCTTCGCCAGCCCGAATCGGGGCCGGACGGGTCCGGCTCGCGGACGGCCGCCACCTGGGTCATGAGCATATAGACGAGGAGGCAACCCCCTCGTTGAGACGGCGGGGCGGCGTCGCAGTAGGGCCTCGCGTCGGCGATCGGGTCGGTCGTCAGGTCGAGCAACAGGACGTGGGCCCCTGCGAGGTCGCCGATCAGGGCCAGCGCGGACAGGACGAGTCGACCCGCGTGCTCGCGGCCGCCCGGCCCGCCGGGGGAGGCTCCAAGAGGTGACGTTGCCTGGCCGGGCGCGATGCAGCCACCCGCCGGGGTGGCCGGGCCGTTGTGCTCAGTCACGGACGCCGGCGCGCGGGAGCCGCGCCACGCACGCCACGAGGATGCTGACCGAGCTCAGCCAGACGATCGGCAGCCCGATCAGGACAGCCACCGGGGCAAGCCGCCGCCAGCGGATCGCGGCGACGCCGACGCCGATCGCCACGGCGAGCCGCGCTCCGAAGGGAAGCCCGCGGGACAGGTTCGTCCACCACATCGGCTCCTGGGCGGTCGAGAGGAAGGCACGGTAGTCCTGCCACAGGGTGGGAGCAACGATCACCGACAGGGCGATGGCGACGAGCGCGACCGCCCCGCTCGCGAGGAAGATTCGCCGATCGGCCAGGAAGGCCAGCGGCACGAGCGGGATCGCGGCGGCCTTGGCCAAGATCGCGACGCTCCAGCCCGCGACCGCGCCGCGCATCGCCAGGGCGCAGATGGCCGCGATCATGAGGTTCACGTTGGCGTACGCGAGCTCGATGAGGAGCGGCGGGAAGACGAGCAGCGCGATCCCGGCCCGGGTCCAGCTGCCGATCGCGATCCGGAGGCCGGCCAACTCGAGGAGCCGCCACGCCCAGACAAACGCGACCTGGGGCAGCAGCGTGGACGGCGTCACGACCTGGGCGAAGAGCGGCGAGTAGAGGAACGCGCTCGTCGTGCCGACATCGGCGCCGTACAGGGGCGCCCCGTTGAGGATCGCCCGGCCCGCCTGCCAGTAGGCGAGCGCATCGCTGCCACCGGTCCCGCCGTTGCTGTCGATCCCGATGCTGACGAGGATCCACAGGCTGAAGGCGAAGCCGACGACCGCGATGCCCTGCGCCAGGCGATGGGCATGCGGTCCACTCGACCAGGCGCGGGCTGCGGCCACGGCGGGTGTCCAGGTCATGCCGGCTGCCGTCCGCGGCGCGCCGCGGGGCCCGGCCGAACCGCCGGGCCGGATCGAGCCGCCCCCTGCCGGGGGGCGATGCGCTCGAGGGTCATGGCGATCACAAGGTCGCCGTCCGCCAGGGTGCAGGTCGGGGCTCGTCCGGGCCGAGGCGAGGTGCGCAAGCCGGCCAGGCGCCCGGCCTCGAAGCGCCGCCGCCACAGCAGCACCGTCATGAGGTTCACGCCGAGCTCCGCCGCGATCCGCTTGTTCGCGACGCCGTGGGCTGCGCTGATCACGATCTGGGCCCCCTGCACGAGCTGCCGCTCGCTTGTCTGGGCACGGACCAGGCGGTCGAGGACCGCCCGTTCAGCTGGGCTGACCATCAACTGGGGCGCGGGAGCATGGGTCATGCGATGCGGCGTTGCTGCAATCACCACAATGGTCTGGTCATCTCCGGGCTGGAACACTAGGCGGCGAAGACCTCATCCATGAGCTCGATCTCATCCTGCTCGATCTCGTTGGCCGCTGCCACGGATCGCCAGCTCCGGACCGCGATCGAAACGTCATCGAGCACGCGACGAGCCGCTGCCGGCTTCATCCGGCAGAACGGCGCCACCTCCGCGAGGGCCACCTCGATGTCAGGGCGGTGCGACTCCAGTCCTATGGCCAGCTCGTGGGTTGCCTTCTCGGGAAGTGGGTTGAGGTCGAACGCGGGAGCCAGGCGCCAGCCATCTCGCGTCCGGAGGAAGCCATGGTTTCGGAGATGATCGTCTCGATGACCTGCCAGGACGTTGAACAAGAGCCTGCGGAAGAGCTCCTCCAGGTCCTTCCCAATGAAGCCCGGCGCCCCGTTTCGCTCGATCCCTTCGGCGAGGTCCACGTAGCCGGCCGACTCGCGG
>JACQED010000595.1 GCA_016200785.1 Chloroflexota bacterium | reverse complement strand
CGGCCTCGCCTACTTCGCCGACGGCATCCGCGCCGGGCGTGTCCACCATCACGAACAGACCGGCGTCGGCTTCCTGATTCACACGCGTTGTCCCCGGAATCGGGCTGACTTCGGCGCGATCGTCTTTTGAGCGGATCAATTGGTTGTACAGCGTGGACTTGCCGACGTTGGCCGGGCCGACGATGGCGATGTTCTGTTTCTCACCGAAGGCGATTTTGTACTGCGTGAGCGCAAGGCCCAGGAGCATCAGCCACAGCGTCAGATCGCCGGGGAGGTAGACGAGCGAGCCTTTCAGCTCTTCCTGAACCTGCGGCGGCAGGGCATCCCACGCGGTTTTGATCTGGCTCCGGGCGTCGGCGGGAAATTCTTTGAGGAGATCGTCAATCGTTGTCATAGACCAGAAGAGTGCACGGATGACACGGATTTGACGGATTTCACGGATTGCTTCGAGTGATCAGCGTCATCCGTGTTCTTCCGTGTATGAACGTGAACGACTCGCCAGCCGTCCGGCAGTTTCACCATCACTCGCGATTCGTTGTGCGACTCAACCTTGACGCCCGCCGCGTCGCCTTTCGACACAAGAAGCGTGAACGTCGCGATCGCCGTGTCGCCGTACCTTTGGATTCTCAGGTTGGCGAGGTCGTAACGATAGCGGATCGACTCGCCGCCGGCGTCGTTGT
Organism: Chloroflexota bacterium; assembly: GCA_016200785.1. Taxonomy (GTDB): domain Bacteria; phylum Chloroflexota; class Anaerolineae; order Anaerolineales; family JACQED01; genus JACQED01. The sequence continues at coordinate 3,296 of JACQED010000595.1, read as the reverse complement.
AAACTCCCCCGCGCCGCGCCGCTTCGGACATTTGAAAATCGTGGAACGGCAGGCCGTCGATCCGGTGCGGAGTCACGAACCACTCGTACAGGGTGAGGTCGTCGCTCGTCGTGGCGTGATATTCCTCGACGTTGTCGGCAAACACCGCGTCGAGATGGCGGCGGAGGAAGGCTTCGACTTCGGCGTGGTCGGTCATTGTGACTCCCTCTTTTATCACGAATGACACGAATGGACGAATGACACGAATTTTTCCTATTCGTGGCATTCGTATATTCGTGCTATTCGTGATCAATCACTTCTGAAGACACAGCACGTACTTATCGAGGAACTTCTCCATCTTTTCGAACATATCCCGTCGGTTGGCCTCTTTCAGGAAGCCGTGCCCTTCGCCTTCGTACGAAACCAGCTCGGCGATGCCGCCAATGCGCTTAACGGCTTCGGCGAATTCGACCGACTGCTGGTGCGGCACGGCTTTGTCGTCGGTGCCGTGGAAAAGTAGAACCGGCGCGCGGACATTCTTGACGTGGGTCAGCGGCGAACGCTCTTTCCACAGCGGCCCGGCTTCGGGCAGTCTGCCGATGAGTCCCTGTTCGTAATTCACCTCGAAACGGTGCGAGCCGATGCGGACCTCGTACATATTGCCAATGCCGAAGAACGACATTCCCGCCGCCCAGAAGTCGGGGGCTTGTGTGAGCGCCATGAGCGTGGTGTATCCGCCCGCGCTAGTGCCAGTGACGACAACGCGCTGTGGGTCGGCCAGCCCGGCGGAAATCAAGTGCTCCGCGCCCGTCCGCGCGTCCTGAATATCCACCACGCCCCACTGGCCGCTGAGCAAATCCTGATACGCCCTGCCGAAGCCGGTGCCGCCGCGATAATTCACGAAGAGGTAGCGCCAGCCGCGCGTCGCGAAATACTGCGCCTGTGGCGCCCAGGTGAGAGGCGCTTCCGACGTCGGCCCGCCGTGAATGTGAACGATGAGCGGGCGCGGCGACTTTTCCGCCTCCGGCCCGACGGCGCGATAGAGGATGCCCCATGCCTGGGCCTCGCTGGCGGTGCGCCACGAAATCACTTCTGGCTCCGAGAGCGAATCGGAATCGATTAACCCCACCGCGCTCGTTGCCCGTTCGACGCCTCTGCCGGTTTTCGCGTCGAGAGTCACCAGCGCGAGCGGCGTGGTTGGTGTGGAGGCGATGAAGATCAATTCGTCGCCGGACACGTTGAGCGTATCCATGTCCGTCCACTGAGTCTCGATCTCCGTCACCGTCTTCTCCGGCCACGCCACACGCAGCAAACCATCACGGCTGTGAAGTCGCCGGACGGCGTAGATGGATTTCCCATCGCCGCTCCAGCGCATCGAGATCAGCCCCGGCACCCAATCCGGCCCGCCGATCTCGCCCTCGCCGGTATCCACGCGCGCGGCATTCTGCCCGTCGGCGTCGGCAACCCACAGCGAGCGCCAGCCTGTTTCGTCGCTCGTGAAGGCGAGATGCCTTCCATCCGGGCTGAATTGAGGTGAAGCGTAACCGACGCGCGGTCTGGCGATGGTCGTCGTCGTCAGCGGGAGGAGTTCGATAGCCGAAGCGCAATCGCTGGTCGGCTTCGGGAACCGAGCAACGATCAGCCGCGCCTCATCCCACGGCATATCCATCTCGTTCCATTCTTGCCACGCGAGGCGCGTGCCGTCGGGCGAGAAGGCGGGGTTGAAGGCATACCAGGGATCGTTCGATAATTTGATGGGTAGGGGGCGCACCCCCGTGTCGCCCCCCCGTGTGTCGTCCCCACCCCGACGCACGTCGGCCAGCAGAACATTGCACCTGCCATCCTGCTCCGCAAGGAACGCGACGAACTTGCCGCAGGGTGAGATGGCCGGGGCCGCGACGCCTTCGTAAGCCGGCGTGACCGGCCACTGGTCGCCCGCCGTAAGATCGATCCCGTACAGTTTGCCATCTTTCGCGGCGTAGGCTAGCGTGTCCTCGCGCACGGCAAATATCGCGCCGCCGTATCCGATCCCGCCCGCCGGCATCGGCTCGGTCGTGACGCTCTGCGCCAGGCCGGTGACGGCGGATTGGCGGACGACGCTACGCTTGCCATCTGCCATCTTCACGTAGAAGATGGTTTCGCGCGTGTCGCCGAACGCGGGTTCGGAGAGAGTGTAAGCGAGGTAAACGCGGTTGAGGGGGAGAGTCGTTAACGGCACGAGACTGTGTCCTTTCGCAAGTTACGTATTACTCCACGTACTCGCCTACCGTCTGCTTCGGCGGCCCTGTCGTCTCACACTCCCTTGAGCGGCCATACGACCACCTCCAACCGCCGGGCGAAGTATAACACCGGCGGCGCATCCGGCAACTCAATCCCGTGCGGCTGTGCCATCGTGTTGACTTCGATCTCAGCCTCTGCCGGCTGGAGCGGCCAGGGGATGTGATGAATCTCTGCGCGATGAAGTTGCCGGCTTCGGTCGGTGGTGTAAAGGCAGTAGCGTTCAGTCAGCCAATGTTCTAGCGTGCCGCGCCGTGAGAAGACTGCGTCGCCCGTCGGACGATACCGCCCGACAAACTCCGCCGCTAGCGCGCCCCGATGCGTACGGCGGCTTTCATAGCGTATTGTGGCGCCATCATCTCTCAGCGACATTCGCGCAGTGAAGTACGGCAGGTTGTACCACGCTCGCGCGATTTCTACGATCACCGGATTGCTGGCGTCGAGGCTGAAGAACCACACCCCCGGTTTGTCGCCCAATCTCACATAGGTCCGCACATTCAATTCGGGGAAGGCCGAGAACCACGGCACGGCAGGCAGGAGTCGAGGCCGCACGCCGCTCATGCGGAAGGGGACGACGCCGATCCATGCCTGCCCGTCGAATGCGTCAATCTCCAGCGAAGCGGGAATGTGGCGGCGCAGATCGTCCACCGGAACGGGCCAGTGGGCAAAGAGGAGATCGTGCCAGACTTGCGCTTGAACCCACGGGCCGGTGGGGAGGGGCCAGGGGCGGTGGGCGGTGTGTGTAAGACTCATGACTCGTGCGGAAGCAAGGGAGCAGGAGTGAAAGCGGGCAGGGGAGAAGGCAACAACGAATGGCCCTCTTCGCGCCCTTGCGTCTTTGAGACTTTGCGTTGAATCATTCTTACAACAATATTACCGCCACATGGGTGAGGCCCAGCGCGGCGAAGCCAATCAAAATGAGCCAGTCGCCCCTGCGCTTGCCGAGATAAAGTTGCGAGGCGGCGCGGAGGAACCACCAGCCGGCAATCCAGGCGGCCAACAGTTTGCTGGGCGGTGTGCCCAGCCAGAACGTCCAGAAC
>JACQED010000032.1 GCA_016200785.1 Chloroflexota bacterium | reverse complement strand
GAGCTTGTAAAAGCCAATCAGCGCCAATACAAGCAGAGCCGTCGGTATCAGCGTCAGCAGGCCAATGATGACTACGCCGCCCCATTTCAGGATGGCGTTTTTCAACTTCCAGGCGCGCGTGGCCAGGAAGCCGAACAAGGCGATCAGCACAACGAGAATGAGAACTCCAAAAGTGTCGAACATGGAAAAGTCTCCTTAACATATCGTGTGTATTGCTAGCTCCTCGAGAAGAAGTCCCGCATGGTCAGCAGTAACCCCAGCACGCATACGGCGGCGACCGCATAATAAAATATCGCTATGTTGCCGTTGCCGGCAATGAATGCTGGGGCAGCCAGTCCGATTGGTAGAATCCAGGTGGTAACCCAGGCCCATTTTTCGCCCCGGCGAAAAGGAATAAGGATGACCATGAAGGCGTAGAGGTTGAAGGCCGCAAAGCCCGCGAAAAGGGTGGGGTTACCAAGAAAGAAAATCAGGCCAAGATGGTTGAGGGTCATCAGAGCCGCTGATACGAGAAGGATAATCCATCCAATCTTGAAGCGTGAATTTTGGGCGAGAATGGTGCTTGCTGACATTTTGATCACTCCTTGTGAAAACGATTGACCGGGTTTATTTTTGCGACCCTGCTATACAGTACACTCTCAGGTGTCCCGCTGTCATGGGGCCGGTGTCCCGATTCATGTCCCATTTTGGCCGGGACATTGGTGGGACACCCAAGCCACACGTTCCCTACACCTAATCTACACCTTCACCTGATACACTCTCGCGGTAGGAGGCTCGATGACCCAGGCCGGCTACCGCGTTTTCATTCCTGATCTCACTTTCTACCAGCAGACGGTCGCCTGCCAGTTCGCTTGCCCGGTGCGCACCGACGGGCGAGCCTACGTCACGGCCATCTCGCGCGGCGAATACGAGCGGGCGTACCTGATCGCCCGCGAGACTAATCCGTTCGCTTCCACCTGCGGTTGGGTGTGCGGCGCGCCGTGCGAGGCCGCTTGCCGCCGCGGCAAGATTGACGCGCCCATCGCCATCCGCGCGCTCAAGCGCTTCGTCAACGACCGGTACGGAGTCTATTTGGGCGAGAGCGGCGAACCCCGCCAGCCTCCGGCGTGGCCCGCGTATGTCGGGCCGACGAATGCCTTTGATCTCGGCAACACCACCTTTCCCACGAGCCGGTCCGGACTGGTCGCCTCCCGTCACTCGTCACTCGTCACTCGTCACACTCGAATCGCCATCGTCGGCGCGGGCCCCGCCGGACTCTCGTGCGCCCACGATCTCGCGCTGCTCGGCCACGACGTAACGATTTTCGACTCGGCCCCGGTTGCCGGCGGCATGCTGCGCCTGGGCGTCCCCGAATACCGCCTGCCGCGCGAATTGATTGACCTCGAAATCCAATCCATCCTCGCTCTCGGCCCGACGCTCAAAGTCAATCAGGCGTTGGGTCGTGACTTCGGCCTGGCCGATCTGCGCCGCGACTTCGACGCCGTGTTCATCGCTATCGGCACGTATCGTAGCCGCGGCCTCAACGTGGAGGGCGAACACTTGGACGGTGTGCTGCGCGCGGTGGACTTCCTCATCAACGTCAACCTCGGCGGCTACAACCTCGATCTCGGCAAGCGCGTGCTGGTGGTCGGCGGCGGGAACGTGGCGATGGACGTGGCCCGCACCGCCGCGCGCCTCGGACATCCCGCGCAATCCGGCGGCGACCTCGAAGTGGCGCTGGACGTGGCCCGCGCCGCGCGCCGCCTCGGCGCGACGCAGGAAGTCCGCTGTCTCGTCGTCGAAGATCGAAGCGAAATGCTCGCCGACCCGTTCGAGGTCGCCGAAGCCGAAGAAGAGGGCATCACCATCCACAACCACGTCGCCCCCAAACGCATCGTCGGCGCCGGGGGCCGCGCTTTCGGCGTCGAAACGCTGGACGTCGCCCGCGCTTTCGACGAGCGCGGTCGGTTCAATCCGCAACTGACCCCCAACACCGAAAGGGTGTGGGAATGCGACAGCGTCATCGTGTCCATCGGCCAGACTGGCGAACTGGAATGGGTGAAGCCCGACGACGGTCTGGAAGTCACGCCGCGCGGAACGCTGGCGCTGGACAGGGAAACGCTGATGACGACCGCGCCGGGCGTATTCGCCGGCGGCGACATCGCTTTCGGCCCGCGCCTGATCATCAACGCCGTCGCCGACGGTCAGCGCGCGGCGCGCGGCATCCATGCCTATTTGCAGAACGTCCGACCGCGCCTCGTCCGCAAAGGCTTCTTCACGGCCGTTCCTAAACGCGAGTATTCGAACGTTGGCCCATTGCGCGACTATTTGCGCTGGTCGCGCCGCCAGCCGCCGGCGTTGCCGGTCGAGCGGCGCATCGGCGTGGCGCGGGTGGAGCTGGGCTTCGACCAGGCGACGGCGCGCGAGCAAGGCGGGCGTTGTCTCATCTGCAGCCTCAACCCCATCTTCGACGGCGACCTGTGCATCCTGTGTAACGGCTGTGTGGACGTTTGCCCGACCGATTGCTTGAAACTCGTGCCGATGTCGGAAGTGGCGGGTGGCGCGTGGCGCGTGACGGGCGACTCGTCACACGACACACGTCACGCGGCACACTCCGCCATGTTGCTCGACCCGACGCGTTGCATCCGTTGCGGCCTGTGCGCCGCACGCTGTCCAACCGAGGCAGTTAGAATGGAAACGTTCCGCTTCACCGAAGAGGTGTTGTTCGAGAAAAATCTAGAGGGAGGTCGAACCGCATAAACCGCCCACTTTCCCGACGAACCAATCCAACCCAAGTCTGGCTGGGAATGACCTGGCCCCCAGTTAATTCGAGGAGAAAAAATGCGTAAACAATCTGCTTTTCTGTTAGTTGCATTTCTGGTCGTGGTCGCGCTGTCCATGGCTGCCTGCGGCAGCAAAACCCCGCCCCCGCCCACCGAGGTGCACGTCAAGATGAGCGAGTTCAAGATCGAAATGGACAAGACCAGCATCCCCGCCGGGCCGGTGAAGTTTATCGTTGAGAACGTCGGCACCATGGAGCACGAGGCGGTGCTGGAACTAGCCGGTGACGTCGACAAACCATTCGAGGTCAATGGCAAAGAATCAGAAGCGCCCGATATGGAGCCCGGCAAGTCGGCCACTCTGGAGTGGACGATTGACAAGCCAGGGCAGTACCAACTAGCCTGCCATGTTGTGGGCCACTACGAAGCTGGCATGGTGACCGTCTTTACCGTTACCGCGCCTTAGCATTCTAACTTGGCGTGTGCGCCGCCCGTTGCTCAACCGAGGCCGTCAAAACGGAATCATTCCGTTTTGCCGAAGAAGTGTTGTTCGAGAAACAGGCGGAAGGAGGAAGAATCACGCAAATCGTCCTTTTCTGAAAACTCGACCAACGGAAATCACGTCAGGAACAACCCAATCTCAGTCAACCCATGGAGGCAAGAATGCGAAGGCAATCTGCGATACTGGCGGTCGTCATCCTGGCTGTGGCCGCGCTGTCGCTGGCGGCCTGCGGCGGCAAGGCTGCGGGCGGCCCAACCGAGGTGCACGTCAAACTGACCGAGTTCAAAGTGGAAATGGACAAAACCAGCATCCCCGCCGGGCCGGTGAAGTTCATCATTGACAACGCCGGCAAGGAGAAGCACGAAGTGGTCCTAGAGCCGGCCGGCATCAACGATGTACCATTTGAGGTCAACGGGAAGGCCTCAGAAGCCGAAGACATTGAGGCTGGCAAGTCGGCCACGCTGGAGTGGACGATTGACAAGCCTGGGCAATATCAACTGGCCTGCCACATCACCGAGAATAACGAGGATCACTACGCCAACGGCATGGTGACCACCTTCACCGTCGCTGCGCCGTAATGAAAAAATCCCAATGACCAACTCCCAACCGGTTGAACGTTGGGAGTTGGGATTTGTGATTTTGAATTTTGGAGTTGGGAGTTGACTATGGCCCTTTCATCACTGACGACCCGGATTAGCCAGTCCGGCCCCTGGCGCTCGTTCTTCCGGCACGGCTGGCCGGACAACCCGCTCGACCGATCGCTGACCATGACCAGCAACATCTTCTTTCACCTGCACCCGGTCAAGGTCAGCCGCCGGAGTCTGAGGTGGTCGTACTCGTTCGGGCTGGGGGTCATCTCCGCGATTCTGTTCGGCGTGCTCATCTGGACGGGCGTGCTGCTCATGTTCTACTACGTGCCGTCGGTCGAGCGCGCCTACCCGACGATGAAGGAGATTCAGTTCTCCGTGCCGCTCGGCCAGTTCACGCGCAACATGCACCGTTGGTCGGCGCACGCGATGGTGCTGATGGTGATCCTGCACATGGCGCGCGTGTTTTACACTGGGGCGTACAAGCCGCCGCGCGAGTTCAACTGGATCGTCGGAGTGGTGCTGTTGCTCCTCACCCTGGGCGCGAGTTTCACCGGCTACCTCTTGCCGTGGGATCAATTGGCGTACTGGGCGATCACGGTCGGCACGAACATCGCCGGTTACGCGCCGGTCGCCGGGCCTCCGGCTCGCGAAATACTGTTGGGCGGATCGGAAGTCGGCCAGAATGCGCTGATCCGCTTCTACACTCTCCACATTGCCGTTCTGCCTCTGCTTATCACGCTGCTCGTGTCATTGCACCTGTGGCGCGTGCGGAAAGACGGCGGACTGGCGGCGAATGAGACGTGAAGCGTGGAGAGTGGACGCCCAAAGGGCGGGAGCGATAGTCGCTTCACGCTCAACGCTCGACACTCCACAGAACAGAGGAGATCCATGTGACCACTCAGACCCCCGTCACCGACGAAATCTTCCCCAAGCACACCGGCAAGACCTACGCGCTGGTCGAACTGATGCGCGGCGAAGGGCCGATGGTGGGCAAAGGGCCGGACGACACCGTATTCTCGTTTCCCGTTGTGCTGTTGTGGGAAGCTCTCCTGCTCTTGGGAGTGACGCTGACGATCTTCGTTTTCTCTCTGCTCAAACAAGCGCCGCTGGAGGAGATCGCCAATCCGCTCATCACTACCGATCCGGCTAAAGCGCCGTGGTACTTCGTCGGCTTGCAGGAACTACTGGAGCACATGCACCCGACGCTGGCGGGCGTCATCATCCCGACCCTCCTGGTGCTGTTTCTCATGGCCCTGCCGTACCTCGACCATTCGCGCGCGAACGTGGGCGTCTGGTTTTCCTCGGCGCGCGGCCGATGGATCGTCGGGCTGACGGCGCTGTACACCGCCATTGTCATGCCGGCTTACATCGCGCTCGACAATGCCTTCAGCCTGCGCGAACTGCTGCGAGGGGTAGTGCAACAGTGGGTAGCGCAGGGACTATTGCCCGGCGGCATCCTCGCCGTGCTCGTCGCCCTGCCCGTGCTCGTTGTGTGGCGGCGAAAGGCTGACACCCGCGAGTTGATGCTGACGCTATTCACGGTGATGTTCGCCTCGGCGGTCGTGTTCACCGCGAGTGGCTTTCTCCTTCGCGGGCCGGGATTCAAACTATACTTGCCGGGGCAAATGCCGTGGTGGTACAACCCGTGGGACGGACTATGAAACTCCCAAATCCCAATTCCCAAATCCCAATTGGCAACTCAAGCCGTCGCTACCAATGGGGAATGAGCATCGGCTGGTCGCGCATCTCGGAGGGTGAGGAATGAGCATCGGCATGCAGAGAAAACAGGGGATAAGCCGGCGCCAATTCTTGGGCTGGGCGTGGGCGGCCTCGGTCGTCGGGCTGTTGGGGCAAGCCGGGGCGGCGCTGTTCAACTTCATAAAACCGCGCGTTGAGCCGGGCGGGTTCGGCGCGAAGATCGTCGCCGGGCGCGTGGACGAGTTCCAGCCGGGGACGGTCAGCCACGTGCAGAAGGGCCGGTTCTACATTTCGCGGCTGGACGACGGCAGCGTGCTGGCGTTATGGCATCGCTGCACTCATCTGGGCTGCACCGTGCCGTGGCGTGAAGACGAAGGCCAGTTTCATTGCCCGTGCCACAGTTCGCTGTTCAACAAAGTCGGGGAAGTACTCGGCGGCCCGGCCCCGCGCCCGCTGGACATCTTCCCGATTGAGATCGTGGACGGCCAGATCACCGTGGATACGGGCAAGCCGATCTCACGCGACAAGTACGATCCATCGCAGGCCGTGCGTGCCTGAGGAGTCGCCATGCGCCCGAAAGAAAATCACACGCCTCTGATCGGCGCGGCCTTCGGGCTGACGCTGGCCATTCTGGTCTCGTTTCAAATCTACCTCTTCCGCGAACCGGCGCGCATCGCCGCCGACAAGGCCGGCGACCAGTCGGCGGGAGTGGCCGAAGGCAAATCCCTCTTCAATACCTACTGCACCGTCTGCCACGGCAAACAGGGCGAGGGCGTGGATGCGCCGGCCCTCAACGACAAAACATTCCTGGCCGAGACGCGCGACGAAGTAATATTCAATATCGCAAGTTCTGGCGTGCCCGGTAGCGAGATGCCCGCCTGGAATCAGGCCTATGGGGGCCCGCTCACCGATCAGCAGGTGCGCCAACTTCTCGCCTTCATCCGAAGTTGGGAGCCGACCGCGCCCGACCGCCGCGCCGAAGCGATGAAAGGCGACCCGGCGAAGGGGCTAATGATTTTCAGCAGCACGTGTTTCATCTGTCACGGCGCAAACGGGCAGGGCACCGACCGCGCCCCGGCGCTGAACGATCCCGTGAAACTGGCGCAGTTCGACGACCAGTGGTACGCCGACACCATAGCCAACGGCCGCCCGTCGAAAGGCATGCCGACCTGGGGCACGGTGCTCTCGCCGGAAGAAATCCGCGATGTCGTTGCGCTCTTGCGTGCCTGGGGACGCGGCGAAACCATCGCGCCCTCTGGCCCCAGCGATCATCTGCATGCAGCGGCGCACGGACTGGAGCACGGCGACATCGCGGACGCTGAACTTCATCTCAATCGAGCGGCGAGCGTGGCGTCCGGCGAGCAACTGGACTCCATCAACGCGGCATTGGCGGCGCTGAAGGCGGCCGACCTGGCCACTGCGAGCGAAGCAATCGAAAAAGCCGAGTCCCTCGGCGCTGAAAGCGCCGGTGGGGCGATGCCTGGCATGGATATAGGTGGCGCGCCCGTATCCCCGCAACCTGGCGAGGCCGAAGTCCGCTCCGCATTGGACGACCTCAAGATGGGCATGGCTGGCGACGCCGTGCCGAAACTGGAAGCCGCCTTGGCCCTCGCGCAGGGCGACCTGAAAGAGGCGATTGAACACGCGCTGGATGACTTGAAAGCGGGCAGGGCCGACGAGGCGCGCCAGACACTGG
>JACQED010000559.1 GCA_016200785.1 Chloroflexota bacterium | reverse complement strand
CGCCGAGAAGAAGGCGCAACGCCTGCGGCTGGAGACTGATTTCACCGCGAAGCGCGATCAGTGGGAGCGCGAGCATCACCTCGACGAGGTGGTGGACGAGAAAGACATCGCCGAAGTGCTGGCGTCGTGGACGGGCATCCCGATCACGCAGATGATGGAGACCGAGGCCGAAAAACTTTTGCACATGGAAGAGCGCCTGCACGAGCGCATCGTCGGGCAGGACGAGGCGGTGGCGGCCATCGCCGATGCGATCCGCCGGGCGCGCTCCGGCCTCAAAGACCCAAAGCGGCCGATCGGGTCGTTCATCTTCCTCGGATCGTCGGGCGTGGGCAAGACCGAAGTGGCAAAAGCGTTGGCGTGGTTCCTCTTCGACGACGAAGAGGCGCTGGTGCGGATTGACATGTCGGAGTACCGCGAGCAGCACACGGTGAGCCGGCTGTTCGGCGCGCCGCCCGGCTACGTCGGCTACGAAGAGGGCGGGCAGTTGACCGAGGCGGTGCGCCGCCGCCCATACCGCGTGGTGCTGTTCGACGAGATCGAGAAGGCGCATCCCGAAGTGTGGAATTCGCTTCTGCAAGTTCTCGAAGACGGGCGGCTGACCGACGGGCAGGGGCACGTGGTGGACTTCCGCAACACGGTGGTGATCATGACCTCGAACCTCGGCACCGAATACGTGCGGCGAGGCGGGACGCTGGGCTTCCTGCTGCGCGGCGACGACGGCAAAGACGACGACAGCCACGCGAAGATCGAGAAGGCGCTCAAGCAGAACTTCCGCCCGGAGTTCCTCAACCGCATTGACGAGATCATCATCTTCTCGCCGCTGTCTGTCGAACAGGTCGAGAGGATCGTAGACTTGCAGATGAAGGAGATTCAGTCGCGGCTGGCCGACTACGGGTTGACCGTGGAACTGACCGACGCGGCGCGCAAGTGGCTGGCGAAGGAGGGCTACGACGCCGCCTTCGGCGCGCGGCCCCTGCGCCGGGCCTTGCAGAAGCACGTCGAGTCGCCCCTCTCGATACAGATGCTGCGCGGCGATTTCGCCTCCGGCGACACGGTGATCGTGGATGCGCCCGAAGGATCGGGCATCGTCTTCAGGAAAAAGGAAGAGGGGATCGCAGTGCAGTTGCCGCAGATGGCGGAAGTGTAGGACAACCGTGCCGAAAAACCTTTGAGCCGCGAAGACGCGAAGGACGCAAAGGTAAGCGGGCAGACATTCAACGGCGGCGGACTCGATAGTCCGCCGCTGTTGTTATTCTGTCGCGATATAAGCCTCAGCCTCAATCTCCACCAGCATCTCCGGCGCGATCAGGCGGCTCACTTCCACCATGCTGGTCGCCGGCCGGATGTCGCGGAAGAATTCGCCGTGCGCTTTGCCGACCTTCTCCCAGTCGTCAATGTTCGTGACGTACATCCGCGTGCGAACGACGTCTTTCAACTCAGCGCCCGCTCTCCTCAACGCCGACTCGATGTTCTTGAGAGTCTGAACGGCCTGCGCGTGCGGGTCGCCGACGCCGACGATATTGCCGTCCTCGTCCGTTGCCGTCGTGCCGGAGACGTGAACGAACGGGCCGAGGCGCACGGCGCGGGAGTAGCCGACGATCGGTTCCCAACGTGTGCCGGTGGCGATGTTCTTTCGTTCCATCATAGTTTGACTCCTTGCACAAGTGCGCCTGAAAAGCCCTGACCACAAAGGCTCTAAGACACCAAGGGCACCAAGTTTTTCTTTGCGCCTTCGCGTCTTTGCGCCTTTGCGTTAAATTCCTGGCTCATTTCCCAACGAACGTTGTCACACTCAACGGTGGCAACACGCCCATCGCCCCTGCGCTAACCTCCGGCCCGTCCTGCCATATCGCGTCTTCGCGGCTGGTCAAAACGGAGAGCGCCGCCGGCTGACTCACGTTGGCAAAGCCGATGTTCGCCTGAACCGCGAAAGTGTTGTTGTTGAGCGCGACGATCACCAGTTTGCCGTCGGGGCGCTGATACGCTAACACACGAACGCGCGGGTCGCCGGAGTCGGCCTTCAGCCGAACCGAGCCGGGGGCGACGAAGCGCGAGTAATGGCCGAGCAATTGCCCGTAGGTTGAGAGTTCGTAGCGCTCCATTGTCCCGTCCGGGCGATAGTAAACCTCAACGAGTTCGTCGAACACGCCGGGCCGCCGGATGTTGTAGAGGTTGATCGCGTCGAAGGCGGCGACGTTCGCCAAAGTCATCTCGTCGTGAAGATGGTTGAGGCGGGCGCGGAGCAACTCGAATTCGCTGAAGCCGGAGCGCGGAACGCAGTAGCAGATTTCGGTCATCCACACCGGCAGATTGTATTGCGCCGCGAGATCGCGAATCTGTCTGCGTACCTCGACCGCCGCGTGCGGCGGGTTGCCCTGTGCCGAGTTGTTCAGCACGGCCGCCGGATCGTCGTAGCCGTCGGCGTAAGCGTGATAGGCCAGCGCCCCGACGTACTGCCGCGCGTCCGGGTCGGCCAGCACCGCCTGCGCGTAGCGCAGAACGTTCTGCGGTATCCAGCCGTCGGTCACGACGATCTTTGTCGAAAGGCCCTCGGCCCTCAGTCGCGCGCCGAGGCGCTTGACGATCGTCACCATATCGTCAATCTCGATCTTGAAGCCCGGCGGGCACAGGTCAGGCTCGTTGTTGACGGCCATGAATTGCAGTTCTTCTCCGGCGTCGCGGAAGCGAATCGCCGCCGCCAGCAGCCATTCTACTTCTTCGTCAATCAGCGCCGGATTGAGGGCGCAGTCGCTGCCGGGCTTGCGCAGCCAGGCTTGCGTATGGCCGACATCCATCGAGAACGAGGCCCACGGAGTCTGCAAGCCATCGGGCTTCGCCAGCGCGATGAAGTCCGTGATCTGATTGACTTCACTCCAGTCGTACGCCGCCGGATTGAACGTGAAGGGATCGGCGTTGTCGTTGACCGGCTCAAAGCCGTTCGGGAACACGCGCGCCCGTGTCAGGCCGAGTTGGGAAAAGAGAATTTGCGCGATGGCTCGGCGCTGTTCGTCGGTGGCGGTGGTGAAGTCCGGCCCGTTCGGCGTGTCAAGTTTGCTGAGCGGCCCGTTGAACGGTCTGAACGACGCGCCGAAGCCGGAGATCGTTTGATAGCGAGTCGCGCCGTCCACTTGAATCGAAACGGTGGCCGAGGGAGTGAACGCGGCTTCGGGCAGAGGCGTCGAGGTCGCGTGAGCGGTTGCCCCGTGCCCGGCCCCGGCAGTCGCGGTCATATCGAGCGGCGTGAGGCCGCCGTGTTGTTCCCCACCCGCGCTGGCCGTCGCCGTCATGTCCAGCGAAGTCAGGCCGCTATGCGTCGGCTCGGCGTGCTGAGGTGTCGCCGTCAAGTTGAGTTCAGTCGCAGGCGGCGGCGAAGCAGCGGGTTGAGTCGTCGCGCTCGTGCCGAGATTGCAGGCGAGGGCGAGGGTGAGCAGGAGGCCGGGAAGGATTCGAGGCAGGCGGTTAGGCACGGCTCATTCAAGTGGCAAACAAGATTATTTGCGAAGCCGCTGTGACTCTCAGGAGCCCGGCTTTGATCACCTCGCGCGGATGGCCTACTCCCCCTCGGCCATCACTTCCATCTCCTCCGGCTTGCGGTCGAGCATTTGCATGGACGAGGCGACGACTTTCGTGAAATAACGCGTCTCGCCTTCGTGCTCGTACTTGTCGGTCTGCAAGCGGCCCTCGACGTAGACCAGCTTGCCTTTCGCCAGGTACTGCTGGCACACCTCGCCCAGCCGTCCCCAGGCCTCGACGTTGAACCAGTCGGTGGCCTCTTTCTCTTCGCCGTCATCCCCGGTGCGCCAGTGGCGGGTGACGGCCATTGAGAATTTGCACACCTTGCGCCCGGTGGCGGTGAAGCGCGTCTCGGGGTCTTTGCCGAGATAGCCGATGAGTTGGACTTTGTTGAGCGCGGGCATATCTCCCTCCTGCTGTTCGGGCATCCATTCAATGGGTCAGTTATAGACCCGATTGCAAAGAGGGTCAAATTGGATATAGTTCGGCTATGAATGGAATCAGGCACCGCGTCTCATTGGCGGCGGCTTCGCTGACCATCGCGTCCCTGACGGCCTGCGCCAGCCAGCCGACCGCCCTGCCGGTGCATCTGGTGCGAACGGCGCTCGCCCCTGCCGCCACTTCCACACCCGTCGTCATCACTCCCACCGCCTCCCCTTCGCCCACCGCACTGCCCACCCTTCCCTTAGTTCCCACACTTACTTTAGTTCCTTCGGCGACTCCCATCCCTTCCGTCTTCCTCGTCGCGGGCGGCGATGTGATGCTCGCGCGCCAGATCGGCGATCGGCTCGCGGCGGGCGAAGTGGATTATCCCTTCGCCCTCGTCGCCGAGACTCTGCGGAGCGCGGACATCGCCGCCGTGAATCTGGAATGCGCGATCAGCGACCGTGGAGAGTCCCTGCCGAAGAAGGCCTATCGCTTCCGCGCCCCGCCCTCCGCCGCCGCTTCGCTCGCCCTCGCCGGGATCGACGTGGTGACGCTGGCGAACAATCACGCGATGGACTATGGCCCGGAGGGACTAGCGGACACGTTGCGGCTATTGGACACGGTGGGCAT
>JACQED010000558.1 GCA_016200785.1 Chloroflexota bacterium | reverse complement strand
TCTTCAAACTCCCCTGGGGCAAATGGGCATTGCCCGTGCCCGCAGTCGCCGCCGTCGTCGAGGCGACCGATCCCGCCCCAGCGTCGTTTGAACACACTGCCGCCGCTCACGCCGCGCACCTCGCTGACCCGCCTACCCTGCCGATCGCCGACATCACCCGCCTGGCCGATCCGCACACCGAGAAACCCAACACCGCCCGGCCGGCGGTCATCACCTACACCATCGCCGCGGGCGACACGCCCTTCTCCATCGCCGGCCGCTTCGGCCTCAAGCCCGAAACTATCCTGTGGGGCAACCCACTGCTCAGCGAAAACGCCGAGGCCCTCCGCATCGGGACCGTGATCAACATCCTGCCGGTGGACGGTGTCTTGCACTACGTTGGCGAGGGCGACACCGTCGAACGCATTCAATTGCTCTACGGCGTCCCGATTGAGGACTTCGTCGCGTACCCCGGCAACAACTTTCCTGACGAACCGCCATACACTCTCACGCCGGGACAGAAAGTGATCGTGCCCGGCGGGCGCAAGCCAATCGTCTGGCAGGAGCCGGGCCCGCGAGTGATCGCCGGGCGCGGGCGCAGGTCCCCCGGCTACTTCAGCGGCCCGCTCGTCAAATTCGGCACCGGTTCTTTCATCTGGCCCGTGCCGCCCGACGTGATCACTCAATACTACTGGGCCGGCCATCCCGGTATTGACATTGACACCTATCTCGGCCAACCGATCGTCGCCTCGGACAGCGGCACGGCCATCTTCTCCGGCTGGGACGACACCGGCTTCGGCTACCTGGTCATCGTGGATCACGGCAACGACTTCTGGACGTACTACGGCCACAACAGCCAAAACCTGGTGAGCGCCGGCCAGGGCGTGGACAAGGGTCAGACCATCGCGCTCTCCGGCAGCACCGGCAACTCGACCGGCGACCACATTGACTTCCGCATTCGCTATCAGGCCGGGGCCTTCGTCGATCCCATGCTTCTGCTGCCATGAACAGGCCAAATGGCGTATGCCCCTTCACCGTAAACGCATCGGGCCTTCATGAGTTCTTCAAACCATCCGGCTATGATGTCGTCAAATCTCGGAAACAACATTGGGCAGAAGCCCGGAGGATAACGAAATGAAAACCTGGAAAATCGTCGCAATCTCGGCAGTCGTGGTGCTCGCGCTCGCCGCGCTCGGCGCGGGGTTCGCCTTCGCGCAGGCCCCCACCCCGCCCGCGCCCGGCAACGGGTGGGGCGGCATGATGGGAGGCAACGGCGGCAGCGCCATGATGGGCGGCTTCAGTAACCAGAACGGCACGCCCGCGCCCGGCTATGGCGTGATGGGCGGCTGGGGCCAGAACGGCGGCAACTATCAGTGGATGAACAACATGCACCAGTGGATGTTCACCACTGGCGGCATGCACACCCTCGTCTGGGGCGGCCTGGCCGATGCGCTGAAACTCACGCAGGACGAACTGAACGCGCAACTGGCCTCGGGCAAGACGCTGGCCCAGATCGCCGAGGCGAAGGGCGTGACGCAGGAGCAACTCGCCGCCGCGCTCGAAACTTCGGTCAAGGCCGGGCTGGATAAGGCCGTCGCCGATGGCGTTCTCACCCGCGAACAGGCCGATGGGATGCTCAATCAAATGGGCGGGAACTGGGGTTGGATGATCGGCCACATGGGCGCGGGCGGCGGCGCGGGCTTCGGCCCCGGCGGCTGTCACGGCACCTTCGTCTCGCAGAACAATCAGTAGGATGTTGCGGGGGCGTTGCAGGCAACGCTCCTGCGATGGCGTCCACCCCACCCACATGCGACGCGCCTCCGGGCGCGTCGCACGCATTTAGAGGACTGCTTGTCACCCAACAATGTCTTCCCCTGCGCTATGCGAGGCGGGCGATTAGCCTCAGAAGTGTGTGGCGCGCTGCGCCGCGCCGGAGTACAATTCCATCGAAGCGAACGTGTATCAGAATCCCATTCCGTAGTTTGATAGTTTGAGCATGACCACGGCCCGCGCGCCGGCTGCCCCGCTCATCATCCAGGCCAAACTCACGCCGCCCTCCCTCGGCGACGTGATCTTGCGCCCGCGCTTGCATGCCCGCCTGGCCGAGGCGCTTGCCAGCCGGGTCACCCTCGTCCGCGCCGAAGCCGGCTCTGGCAAGACTACCCTGCTCGCCGACTTCGCCCGCCGGAGTTCGCTGCCTGCGGCGTGGCTGCGAGTCGACGCGCGTGATCGCGATCCGGCCCGCTTCCTGGCCCATCTGCTCGCCGCGCTCCGCCAGCCTTTGCCCTCCCTCGGACTGGGTGCCGACGCCCGCCTGAGCGCGGGCGGGCGACCGGACGAGGTGGCCGAGGCCCTGGCGGCGGATCTCGTTCATACCCTCGCCGAAGAACTGCTGCTCGTCCTGGACGATTTCCAGGAAGCCGCCGCCAGTCGCGACGTCGGCGACGCGGTGACAACGCTCGTCGAATCGGCGCCGCCCGGCCTGCGGCTGTGCATCCTCTCGCGCTCAACTCCTGCTTTGCCGATCGCGCGCTGGCGTGCGCGCGGTCAACTGACTACCGTCACCGCCGCCGATCTGCGCTTCACCCCCGAGGAGATCGCGGAACTCTACTCGCGCGCCTATGGTCTGGCCTTGAGCGCGGTCGAACTGGAACATCTGGCGCACAAGACACGCGGCTGGGCCACCGGCCTCGTCCTGTTGCGCAACGTGCTCCGCGAACTGCCCGCCGAATCGCGGGCGGCCTTTCTCGACGAACTCGCGCTGACGAGCGAAGTGTACGACTATCTGGCCGGGGAAGTGCTGGCGCGGCAATCCCCGGTCGTGCGCCGCTTTCTGCTCGCCACCTGCGTACCCGACGAAATCAATCCCCCACTCGCCGACCATCTCCTCCGCGCTTCGGATTCTGCCCGGCAGTTGCGGCGGCTGGAGCAGGCCGGGTTGTTTCTGACCTGTGAAGACAGGCAGGCGCAGGTCTATCGCTATCACCCTCTGTTCCGCGAGTTCCTCCTGGCAAGGCTGTCCGAACAGCGCGGAGCGTACAGCCTGCGCGCACTGCATCGCCGCGTCGCCGGATGGTATCGGCAGCAGGGAACGACGGAGGCGGCCATCCAGCACTGGCTGGCAGCCGAAGACTGGGCCACGGCCGCCGAGAACATCGAGGCGATCGCCGAGGCCACACTGCGCGCCGGGCGCATCCACACCCTGGAGACCTGGCTGACAACCTTGCCGCGCGAGTACCGCGAGCAGCCCTGGCTGCTGATCTGGCAGGCGAAGGTGTGCGAGATTCGCGGAGAACTCGACGGGGCGCTCGACCGGCTGACCCGAGCGCAGGCCGCCTTTGCCCAAGCCCGTGACCGTCACGGTCAAGCCATCGTGGCTGTCTGGCAGGCGGCCATGCACTTCCGGCGCGGCGCGTATTCTCGGTGCGAACGCCTTGCGCGCCACGCGCTGGCGGAACTCCCGAAGCGCGACGTCGCGCGGCGGGGCGAGGCGCTGAACCTGCTCGGTACCAGCGCCATCGAACAGGGCGCGCCGGAACGGGCGAAGCGAGTCTTCGAACAGGCGCTGGCCCTGCATCGCGCGGCCGGGAACGCAGCCGGCGAAGCGAGCGCGTTGCACAATCTGGGTGCCGTCGCCTTTCATCAGGGAAACTTCGCCGAGGCCCTTCGCTTCGATGAGGAGGCGGTGGCGCGGTTTCGCGCGCTGCATACTTTCCAGGCGGTGCTGCCGCTCCTCGGCCTGTCGGCCACGCATCGCACTCGCGGCGACTATTCGGCGGCGCTGGCGGCGGCCGACGAGGCCGAACGCCTGGCGACTTCCGCCGGGTTTCGCCTGGGAGTGGCCTACGCCCGTTTTTACCGGGCAAACGCGCTGGTGGGCCTGGGCCGGGGAGCGGAGACGCCGGCGCTGTACGCCGA
>JACQED010000557.1 GCA_016200785.1 Chloroflexota bacterium | reverse complement strand
TGCAATCGTCACGTTGAGAACGGTGTAACTGCCTCCCGCCACCAGCACGAGACTGGCGTCGGCCTTGGCGTCGTAGGCCAGCGCGTTGACGAGCAGGCTGTCCTTGCCCCACATCTTGATATTGTTGCGCGTGTCGTGCGCCGTCACTTGCGAGAGTATCGTGCGATCCGATTTGAAGTCGAAGCCATCGCCGGGGCCGCCGGTCGCGAGAGAGCGTTCCACCAGAATGTCAGCGCCGCGCTCGACGGCGAAAGCGTCTGTGCCGGTATCGCCCTGCGTGCCGTTGTCAATGGATTGCGCATCGGCGATGTGCAGATGAGTGCAACCGGGATCGCTTTCCGCGCCGGGGAGCACCGGCGTGCAGTCGAAGCCACCCTCGTTGTTTTGTAGCAACACGTTTTGAATCAGACTCCCGTCGCTGTTCGAGAGCCGGATGCCCTCACTGCCATTGTGTTGCACCACAAGGTCGGTGAAGGTCAAACGGTCGTTGACGCTCCAGGCGACGATGCCAAACGCTTTGTAGTTTTGAATTCTGAAGCCGGAGATCGTAATGTCGGAGGCTTTCGGGTCGGGTTCACTGAAATCGGTTTCGAACGCGGAGTTCAACGTCCCGCCGCCGTCGAGGATGACCTGCTCACCCGGATACGCCGCGAAGGTGACCGGACTGCCGGGCGCGCCGGATCGCCGGAGAACGACATCTTCACTATACGTCCCGGCGCGAACGTAAACCGTCTCGCCCGCCCCAAGTGTGTCGGCGGCGTGTTGAATAGTGCGCCACGGCTGATCGAGAGTGCCGGGATCCGCGTCCTCGCCATTCGGCGCGACGTAGAAGGCTTGGCCTTGACCGGGGGCTAGAGTTGGAGTTGGAGTTTGTGACTCTACCGCCGGCGTGATAGGTGATGCGTGTTCCGTGGGAGGCGCGGTGGGCGCGACGATTGGGAGCGCAGCGGTTGCGAGTTGAGGCGTCGCGCCGCCGAGGTTGCAGGCGAGGGCGGCGAGCAGGCCGGCGAGGGTCAGCGCTAAAGCAGATTTGTTTTTCATCATGGCCTATACCGCGACACGCCGCCGCTGGTGGCGAACCAGACCGTGCCGTCTTTGTCCACGAAAATATCGTTGACGTTGGGCTGGATCAGTCCATCGGCCACGTTGAAAGTGCGCCACTCTTTTCCGTCGAAGCGCGTCGCGCCGCTATAGTAGCCGCCGAACCACAGGCTGTTGTCGGGCGCGACGGCGATGCTCAGCACGTTGCTGTGGGGCAGTTGCGCCGCCGGGCCGTCGGGGCTGAAGCGTTGCCACGCCTGGCCGTCAAAGCGATAGACGGCGTCGTTCCACGTCCCGACCCAGATGGCGTTATTCGCGTCTTCGGCGATGTCGGTCACATTGGCCAGACTCTCGCCGAACGGGTTGCCGATGGTGTAGTGCGTCCACTGGCCGTCCGGCGCGAGGCGGCTGAGGCCTCTGTCGGTGCCGACCCACACCGAGCCATCGGAGGCGGCGAGGATCGCGAAGACATTGTTGCCGGCGAGGCCGGCGTTCTCGACATTGAACACCCGCAAGCCAGCCTGGTCGTCGTAACTCGCCACGCCGTTATCCGTTCCAATCCACGCCGTGTCCTTTGCCACTGCCACCACCGTAACCACGTTGGAAGGCAGGCCCTGCTCGACCGTCACGTGAGTCTGACGGCCATCGGCTCTGACAATCCACAGGCCTCCGTTGCCGCCGCCCAGCAGGTTGCCTTTGTCGTCCCAAGCCAGAGGCCGACAGCCTTCGGGCAGGCCGGTCACCGGCGACCACGTTTCCGTGCGCGGGTCGAAGCGATCCGTCTGGGAATCATACAACCGGACGAACCACAACTCGCCGCCGGGCGCAGGGAGGACGATGCCGAACTCATTCCAGGTCGGCACGTTGGGCACGGCCCAGGTTGTGAAGGAGGCGCCGTCGTAACGAACCAGTCCGCCGCCGTTACTGCCGAAGTAGAGATTGCCCGCCTGATCCTGCGCCGCGCCGAGCATCGTGTCCGTCGGCAGGTTGTTCGCCTCTTTAGTGAAAACGTCCCAGTTGCTTGTGGCCGGATCGAAGCGCCACAGGCCGCCGCCGCTGGAACCGGAGAACCAATATCGGCCTTGCAGGTCCTGAAGCATTCCGAAAGTTTCGTCGGACGGCCCCCGCGGCCAGGCTGTGAATTTCCCGCCGTCGAACTGCGCGATGCCATGAGCCGTGCCCGCCAGCAGATTGCCGTCACTGCCGATCAGCAGAGAGATAATGAGGTTGTCCGGCAGGCCATCCGCCGTGCTATACCGCCTCCACGCATTGCCGTCGAAGAGGCCGAGGCCGTTGGTCGTGCCGACCCACTCGCCGCCGGCGTTGTCTGAGAGCACGACCGTGACGTTGTTGCTCAACTGGTCGGGCTGTTCGTCGGGATAGGCCGAGGGGAAATCGGGCACAGGCGTCCAGGCCTGGCCGTCGAATTGATACAGCCCACTGCCCGGCGGGCCATATTGCGTGCCCGCGATGAGTTGGCTTCCCAAACGCGCAATGACCGTCACATCCGGATTGTCCAGCCCGTCGGCGGCGTTGTAGGTCGTCCAGTTCTGCCCGTCGAAACGCGCGGCGCCGCCGTCGGTCGCCGCCCACACCGTTCCATCAGCGTCTACGAGCACGGCACGCACGAAAATGCCGGGCAGGCCGTCGGCCGTCGTGAAGCGCCGGAGGATCGCGCCATCGGCGCTGTTCCACACGGTGAGGCCGCCCTCTCCGCCGGTGTAGATCTCGTCGCCGCGCACGGCAATCGAACGCACGATGTTCGCCGCCGCCCACGAGGTCCAGCCCGGCTCCCCGATCGTAGCCGCCGGCAGCGTCGGCGCGATCGCGGGTGCAGTCGCTTCTTGACTCTGCGTCGGCGTCGCCGCCGTCACAGACTCGACTGTCGCCGTTGGCGCGATCGCGGGCGCGGCCGGCGGGCGGCGTGAAGCGGATTGAACGATCAAAAACCCGCCAAGCGCGGCCAGCACGAGGACAGCGCCGACGGCGATCCAGAGAAGGGGCGATCTGCGGCGAGCCACTGGCTTCGCGGCGGGCGCGGTTGCCTCGGCGGCCGGGGCCGTCGTCGGCGCGAGCGTCGTTGGAGCGGCAGCCGTCGCCGCCGGGGTCGCCGGGGCGCGCACGGTTTCGCGGCCGGCGAGGCCGGAGCCTTCGGCCTCGCTCAGCGCCAATTTCCACGCGGCGAGGAGTTCCGCGCACGAGGCGAATCGGTCGTCGCGATCTTTGGCGAGGGCTTTGAGGATGACTCGCTCGACGGCCGGCGCAATGTCTGGCTTGAGTGTGGAGGGCAGTGGCAGAGGTTCGTTGAGGTGTTTGAGCACCACGGCCAGCGGCGTCTCGGCTTCGAAAGGGACGCGCCCGGTGACCATTTCGTAGAGGACGATGCCGAGGGAATAAATGTCGGTGCGCGGATCGAGTTTCACGCTCTGCGCCTGCTCGGGACTCATGTAGGCCGGCGTGCCGGTGATCGCGCCGCTGGCGGTGAACTGCGCGGCGCCCTCCATCAGTTTGGCGATGCCGAAGTCGGTGAGGAAGACCTCGCCGCGCGCGTCCACCATCACGTTGGAGGGCTTGATGTCGCGATGGATCACACCCCGTTCGTGAGCGTAGCCCAGCGCGTCGGTCAGTTGAGAGAAGAGGCGGTCAATTTCGGGGAGAGACAACGGGCCGGAGGCGATGCGATCTTTGAGCGTGCCGGCGTCGAGGTAGCGCATGACGAGGTAGGTGATGCTCTCGCTCTCGCCGTAGTCGTGCACCGGCAGGATGTGCGGGTGTTCGAGTTTCGCGATGGTGCGGGCTTCCTGCTGAAAGCGCCCGATGAACTCGGCGTTCTCGGCGAACTGGCGCGGCAGGACTTTGACCGCCACGTAGCGATCCATCGCGGCATGGTACGCCTTGAATACAGTTGCCATACCGCCCTGCCCGACTTGGCTGATGATACGATATGGCCCCAGCATTTGTCCGGCTACGATGGGGTCCATTGAACGTCTCCCGGCGTTTGGATAATAGCACGGTCAGGGAGACGGGGCAACGCGCCATTGGACGCAAAACCGCCCCGGTGGTCGCCGGGGCGGTTCGACTCTTGCGGCCAACATGGCCGACGCGCTAAATCCTGCCGTCTCCCAATCATCCCAGGCCGCATGCGCTTACGGCGTTTGGTCTTGGACAAGCGACCGCCCGTTCAACGGCTGGATGGGGCGATTGAATGGCTAGAGTCCAGTCAAGTCTCGTGAGTGGATTTTCGCTTGATCAGCACGAGCGTGTTGCCATCGCCGTCGGACGAATACGACATCGAGTTCATCACCTTCCGCATGAAGGCGAGGCCCAGGCCCCCGATCCGGGCGTCATCGAGTGAGGTGATCGGCGGCGGGTCGGGCACAGACTGTGGGTCGAAGGGCAGTCCGCTGTCGCGCAGTGTGATTCTTAACTCGCCGTCGGATACTTCGCAAGCCACGGCGATGTCGCCCTGATCTTCGCCGCCGTAAGCGTGCTCGATGATGTTGGCGCAGGCTTCGTCCACGGCCAACTGGCACTGAAACGCCTCGGACTCGTCAAAGCCGGCCTCTTCCGCCGCGCGGACGACGAAGTCGCACACTTCTTTGACCCGATCGTAGCGACCGGAGACGATGAGGCGGCGTTCGGGCATGGAGGAGTCATCAGTCCTCAGTCGTCAGTCGTCAGTCATCAGTCGTAGGCCGGGCACACTCGCCGGCGAATGGCACGGAGGCTGAAGTCTGAAGACTGAATACTGACGACTGTTGACTAGAAACTGCCGACGGCGTCTTTCTGATTCGGATAGATGCTGAAGATGGAGGTCAAGCCGGCGAGGCGGAGGACTTCCTCGACTCGCGGCGACGGCGAGGCCAGGCGCAGGTCGCCGTTGACGCGTTTGACGGCTTTGAGGGTCGAAACCATCGCCCGCAGGCCGGCGCTGGACATGTATTCGACGTCGGCCAGGTCGAGAACGATGCGGGTCTTGTCGCCCTCCACCAGCTTCTTGAGCGCGCTTTCCAGGTCGGGGGCGGTGGCGCTGTCAACCCGGCCATTTAACTTCATCACTGATGCGCGCCCCTCTTCGTTGGTTGAAATATCCATGACACTCCTCCCGAGAATTTGACGTGCGCCAGAATGTTCTTCGCGAACAATCGCGATTTTATACCATAGCGGGCATGAAAAAGCAACCGGGCCAGCCTCACGTTGGGGCAGCAGTTCAACTGCCGCCCCATTGGAGTTCTTAGCCACCCCTGCCGAGTCTCGTCGCCGCCAACGCCAATCCGGCGAACAGCCAGAAAATCGTGCCGGCCGGCTGAAAGTCGAGATTGAAAAAGTAATGATCGAACAGGCCGACGACCAGCGCGCTGACAAGGCCAGCGTGCAGGCCGTACCACAGCGGCTCGATGGCCGCTGGAGCCGAGGCTTTGCGGCGCGAGGCGAACATCCAGCCGAAGATCGCGCCGAACACGCCGACAAACGCGGTGAGGCCGACCAACCCCATCTCGCTGGCAATCGTAAGGTAAGCGTTCGCCACGCCGAGGTAGATGTCGAGGTCGGGCGCTCCGGCGAAGCCCACGCCGATGAGCGGGTAGCGACCGATCAAGATCAGCGCGTCCTTGTATTCGCCGAAACGCATTTGCGTTGCCAGGTCTTGACCGCGCACGCCTTCGAGGAAATGGCCGACGTAGTCCTCGGTGGCCGGGAGCAACGCGACGACGAGCGCGGCCGCCAGCGCGAGCCACAGCAAACGCCGGTAACGGGCAACGCCGAGGCCGACGACGCCGACGGCGAGGCCGAGCATCGCGCCACGCGAAAAGGTGAGCAGGAGACAAACGGCTATGATGCCGAAGGCGGCGTACCACGCCGGACGCAGACGCCGCCCGAGCAGCGGCTCGTTCGCAAACAGTTGCGGCGCGGCTAGCGCGCCGATCATGGCCAGCAGGCCGCCCAGCACGTTCGGATCGACCGAGGTGCTGATCGCGCGTTGTGCGTTCTCGGGGTCGTCTTCGATGTAGCGCAACACCGCGCCAGTGGGGTAGCCGAACACGCGCAGAGCGTTGAGCGCGCGGGTCGCCGCCTCGTCGGGAATGACGTATAGGAAAATTCCGAGGAGTGCGGCGAGCGTGCCGCACAGAAGGATCACGAGCACCAGCCGATTGAGTTTTTCAGGCGTGTCAACGTGATCGACGACGACGAAGGCAAAGCCGATGCTCAGGATGAACTCGGCGAAGTGGCGCAGGAGATTGGGGGTGAGCGGGCCGTTGTTCAACCCGGCGACGAAACTGAAGAGGGCGAGAACGATGAAAACGATCGCCGGCGCGTGAGCGGGAGTGATCGTCAGCCGGCGCCGCTGGCCGGTCATCCACTGCAGCGCGTAGACGCCGAGCGCGCCGCCCATCGCCAGATCGAGAAAAGTCGGAGTGATGACGATCTTGAGCGGCAGTGAGGCGAAGGGCAGGAGGATGATGACCGCGATGATTCCCCACAGCGCGACTTCGAGGTTGCTCATCGCCCAGGCCGCGACCGCGAGGGCGGCGACGACGGCGACGGCGATCAGCGGTCCGACGTAGCCCAATAGCGCGCCGATGGCGATGCCGCCGAGGGCGCAGGCGAGGGCGAGGCGGGCCTCACTCCAGTTGGCGAATTGAGAACTGCGAATCGCGAATCGCATCCTTTAATTCGATTGGCTCCGGCAGAGTCACGCTATCGGTTTGCGAGTCTACCACAGAAAGGCGCGCGCCCGTCGCCGGATCGTAGAGGCCGACTTGAATCGAATAGGCACCGGGGGCGAGGTCGGCGCTCAGCGTCAGATCGTAGGGGTCGACGATCGTCTCGCCGGTTTGCCATCGGCTCGTCGGGCGGCGGCCTCGCGCGGGCGGGTTGTCCTGCCCGGCGACTTGAACGCCATCGGTCGTGAGGACGTGCGTGAAGACGGTGTAGTCTTTTGAGGCAGCGGCGATGGATTGCCAGTAGAGGGTAAGATGAAGACCCTCACCCCTGATCCCTCTCCCGATGGGAGAGAGGAGGAGACGGTAGCCAATGAGTCGAATGCCGTCGGAAAAGTTTCGCTCGAATGGGATCATCGCGGCGAGTGAACCGGCGGGCGAGTCGAACGCCTGCAGGCGGAAGCCGAAAATCCATTCGTCCATCAATCGCTCGGCGTGATCGTTCAGCCAGTCGCCGTCAGAGGCCGTCGAGTCGGCGACGAACAACCACAGGCGCGGGTGGGTGTCGAGCCATGCGGCGAGTTGCTCTTCTGTCGCGGCGCCGGGAGCCACCGGAGCGTCTACCGGTTGCGCCGGGCCTTGATAGTAGTAGCCGAATGCCGGGTCCTGGAAATCCTGAAGGACGAGTTCAGCCGCCGAGGTGTGAGTCGAAAGATAGGCCGCGATGCCGCGCCAGTTAGGGCTTTTGCCGAAGGCCGGATTGAAAAAGTAATTCGTCAGCGAGAGGCCGGCGGCGAGGATGAGCGCGACGACGCCAATCGCCGAAAGCCAACGGCGATCGGGCCACCAATGAACGATGGGCAGGGCAATCAAGATCAATACGGGCGGAATCGTGCCGGTCAAGAAACGCTCGTCGAAAGCTGGCCGCCAGAGGGAGAGAAGGCCGAGGAGGAGAGGGGGGAGCCAGGCAAAGAGGAGGATGGAGGTCAGAGGTTGGAGGTCAGAAATTGGAGAATGCAAAGCGCCTCTTCGGAGTTGGAGATTGAGGAGTTGCGAGTTACGAATTGCGAATTGCGAACGAAGCGCGAATATAGTGCCGACAAGCGCCAGCCCGATTCCAACGACTGCGACGAGAATGCGTTGGGGGTCGGTGAGCGTTGTTCCGCCGACGAAGGCGATGAGGGTTCGCAAGAACACGTCGCCCAGCGAGGTCGAGGCGATCCAGCCTTTCCTGTGGCTCAACATCAGCGGGGCGACGTAGATGGCCCAGGGGAGGTAGGTGAGGCCGAGAAAAAACAGCGACAGCAATGCCGGACGCCACTGACGGCGGCCCTCAGTCGAGAGGGTGACGGCGATGATCGTAGTGACGAGTGCGAAGGCGGCGAAGTAATGAAGGAAGAGAGCCAGCCACCACAGCGCGGCGGCGATCAAGTAGTGCCGCCCACCCCGACGAATCGCTCGCAACGTGAGCCAGATCGCGCCGGTGGTCAGGGCGGCGAGGAGTGAATAATGGCGCGCGTCTTGCGCGTGCCAGGTCAGAAAAGGGTTGATGGCGGCGAGGAAGGCGACGAGGAGGGCCTCACCCCCCATGCCCCAACCCCTACCGCCCTCCCTTGCGCGAAACTTCCCGCGCAGGAGAGGCGGGAGGAGTTCATGAGTAAGCCGATACGTGAGTGCTACGGTCACCACGCCGGCCAGCGCCGAGGGGAAGCGCACGACGAATTCGCTCGTCCCGGCGGCGATCTCCCAATAGTGCAGTATCAGCCAATACAGCGGCGGGTTCGGCTCGGAGGTTGCCATCCTGGCGAACATCTCGCGCAGAGGCAAGGCCGAAAAGACGACCGAGAAGGCTTCATCACCGCGCAGTGCGACCGCGCCGAGAGCGTGCAGGCGCAGGGCAGAGGCGAAGAGTAGGACGAGGAGGAGGGGCCAGAAGGAGCGGCGCATTAACGTGAAGTGTGAAGCGTGAAGCGTGAAACGGTTCCTAACAACAAAATCGCCACAACGATCATCCCGCCTCCCGACAGCACCGCTCCCAGGAGGAGAGAGAGCGGACGATAGTCGAGCGTCACTTCGCGCGCGCCCGAGGGGATGGGGACGGCGCGGAGGAAACGATCGGCGACGACGACTGGCGCGGGGCGGCCATCCACCTGCGCTTCCCATCCCGGATACCACGCGTCGCTCACGACGATCAGCGCGGGTGCGGAGACTTCGAGGGCGAGACGCATGTGGCCCGGCTCGTCAACGACGACGGAGATCGACTCGGGGCCAGAAGGCCGCGCGAGAGGCACGGGTGAGGTCACGGCGGCGTCTGCGAACGGATCGAAGTCGGGCGACGACAACGCGGCGATCTGGGAATCGTCGCCGGCGGCGAGGCGCGCCGAGTGAATGAGGAAGGCTCTTCGCGGAATGAAACCGTCCAACCGATAGACGAATGCCGGGCCGCCGGGAGAGTCGCCTTTGGTCACTAAGGTCGCCAGCGGGCGGGCGTCCTCGCGGGTGATCATCGCTTCACGCCACGTCACGACGTACTTCGCGCCCAACAATTGCCAGCGCACCAACTCCGGCGCGCGATCCATGAAGTCGCCATAGCCGGCCAGCTTGATCGGCGAGATGCCGCCGATCTCGTCGAAACCATAGGCGCAACCCGAATGGCCTTTGAGACGCGCATCTTCCTGAAGGCGGAAGAAGCCCGTCTCGCCGCGAAGTGGATCGAGGATGGGGAGGTAAGGATATGGGTCGAAATCCGGCACGGAGATGAGAGGGCGATTGAGCGAGAAGAGGTCGAACGCGGCGATGGCGACGGCCAACGCGGGCATCCAACGCCGGGCAGACGGCCATTGGGCGCGAGCGGCGAAGAACGCGGCGGTCAGCGCGAGCGCGACGACCATCAGCCCCGCGCGCCCGGGCATATCGCCGGGGTCGTTGAGTTTGATCCCGGCGCGGGCCATCAGCACGATCGCGATCAGCAGCGCGAGAGCCAGCGGCAGCGAGGCGAGGCTGACGTTCGTCGCACGGCGCAGGCGGCGGCGGCCCCATCGCGACAGCGGCGCGAAGACGAATGCAGAGCCGTGCGCCGCGAGAACTGCGAGCGAGAAACTGACGACGATCGCCGCACGCTCCTGACCTCTGAACAGACGATAGCCCGGCACGAGCCAATAGGCGAGATCGTAGCCGGCGGCGCGCGAGCCGAGAGAGAGGCCGAGGGCGGCGAGGGCGGTGATGAGCCAGAAAAGGGAAGATTGCTGATTGCGGATTGCTGATTGCTGATTGGCGGAGGTATTTGTCCGCCGGCTGAGACCGAGGAGAGCGAGGGCGAGAGGCAGGAGGCCGACGTAAAGTGGGTGCCAATAACTGACTAGGCCGGTGAGGACGAGTTGCGCGATGTCCTGCGGGGGGAAGCCAGCCGAGGCTGTGTTGTAATCGAGCGCGGCGCGAGAGGATAGGCGCAGATATTCGATCTGCGGAATGAGTTGCGCCGAGGCCAGGAGCGCAGCCAGCGCGGCAGTTGCCCCAATTGAGATCAGCGCTGACTGCCATGGCCGGCGCTCGACCCGGGCGCGATAGATGAAATAGGCGAGAGAAAGATAGAAGACGAGAAGAAACGTTTGCGGATGGCCGGCGAAGAAGGCGATGGCGAGAGGCAGCGCGGCGAGGGCCACATCGCGCGGCCGGCCGCGTTCGACGAGGCGGCGCAGGGCCAGCAGTATCAACGGGAGCCAGGTCGCCGTTTCGAGGATGCCGCTTTGCAGCGCCGGGTACCCGGCGAGGTAGCCGCCGAAGGTGAAGACGATTGCGCCGAACAGGGCGGCCGATGGGCGTTTGACCTCCGCGCGCAGAAAGGCATAGGTGAAGAGCGCGGCGAGCAGATAATGCGCGGCGACTTCGGCGTTGAGCGCCGCAATCGGAAAGTGTCCCCAGCCCTGAAGTTTGAGTATCGCGAAAACGATCCAGATCGGCGGATAGAATAGTTGCGACTGCGGATCGGCGTGGAAGGGATAGCCGGCGAAGAAACACTCCGACCACAGCGGCAGACGGCCGGCCGCGAGGGCGCGATAGGCAATGTTACGGAAGATGTAGAACTGCTGGGTGAAGTCGCCGTCGGGAAAGGCGGCGCGGGCTGAGGGGACCGGCGAGAAGTAGCGCCAGAAGAACACGGCCCATAGGAAAACGAGCGCGGCGATGTGTCGCACGATTTGTAGCACTACCCCCCTCTCCCGTTCGCGCAGTTTGCGAACGGGAGAGGGGGAGGGGGTGAGGGCCTGACCGGTCACGGCGCGATCACCCGCACCTTAGAGAGATAGGCGAAATTATCGGCCAGCCGCCCGTCGGGCGTGATGAGTTGCAGGCGGTCGCCGGCTGAGTCGTACAGGCCGATCTCGATGTCGTAAACGCCGGGAGGCGTGCCCGCGTCGAGGGTGAGATCGTAGGTGTCCTCGATCAACGCGCCCGGAGTCCACATCGAAGTCGGCGCGGCCCCGCGCTGCGGCCACGAGTCCATCTGTGCCCAGATCGACTCGCCCTCGCCTCTGACGTGCGTGAAGACGGAGTAGTTCGCGGAGATACGCTTCAAGCCGCGCCAGTAGAGAGTGAGCGTCAGCCTCTCGCCCGACGCTGCCACCCGCCTGTCGAGTTTGTAGCCCGCGAGTTCAATCTCGTTATTGAAATTCAGGGATTGGGGATTAGGAATTTCGCCGGGGTTGGCGGCAATGGAGATGGATGAAAGGGTCAGCGCATCGGAAGAGGGTGAGCAGTTTGCAATTCGCAATTCGCAATCCGTGATTGACAGTCGCTCTCCCGTCCTAAAATCATAAAGGCCCACCTCCACGCGGGCGGCGCTGGGAGCATAGGTCGCGGCGGGCACGCGGATAACGTACTGGTCGGCCAGCGTTTGGCCGGGCCACATGCGGCGCGTGGGAAGGAGGCCGAGGCCGGGATAGGTGTCGCGCTGAGCGACGACGATTTCGTTTTCGTCAATCAAGTGGACGAAAACACTCCAGTCGCGATCCATCGCGATCTGCGATTGCCAGTAGAGAGTCACGGTCAACGCTGCGCCGGGACGCACCGAGTCCGATGCGACATCGTAGCCGAGCAGTTTCATCTCGCCGCCGAAGTCGGCGTTAAGGTGGTGGGGGATGGCGGCGACCTGCGCCTCGGTCAGCGTCGGCGGGTCGGCGTACTTCGGCGCGATCCAGACGAAGGGGGCGATCGCTGAAATGCTGAAGAAAAAGACAGTGACGGCGCTGAAGAACAAGGAATGGGCGCGGCGCGGAACGACAGCGAAAAGGCCGAGAACGAAGAGCACCGTAATCGCCGAGATCGCGCTGAACACCAATCGTCCCTGCGAACTCCACGTGACGGTCGCCCAACGGACGAGCGAGATGACGACGGCGGCGACCCAGGCGAAGGAGAGGAGGATGGGAAAATAGCCGGGTCTCGTCTCTTGCTGATCGCTGTCATGCGCAATTTCCCGTTCGGGAGTGTGGGAGTCATGGCTCGTGAGCAGAGGCGCGAGTCGGCGGCGGCGCCCGAATTCGCCGGCCAACAAGCGGGCAAAGTAAACGGCGAGGCCAATGACCGCCAGCACCGCCAGTGTGTTGAAAACCGCATAAACCCAACCGGACATCGGCACATTCACGCCGCCGAACAGACCCCAGTAGGCTTGCATGAAGCCGACGCGCTCGCTCCACAACTGAGCCAGCGAGGCCGGGGCCGCGCGTTGGCCGAGCACTTTGATAAAGGCGTTGAGGCCGAGCCAGTCGCCGTAGAGAACGTAGTTGCGCCAGTACCACCAGCCGGCGATCAACGCGGCGAGGCCGAAGACGAGAACTGACCGAAATCCCAAATCCCAAACCCCAAACCCCAAAACTCGAGAGCGGCGATGGAGATCGGGCGAAGGCAGAGCGCGCAACGTGTTCCACGCGAGGACTGCGGCGGCAAGAGGAAACAAGCCGAGGGTGGATTCTTTTGTCAAGGCGGCGAGGCCGAGGAGGAGGCCGAGCGAACAATGAGAGAGGAATGATCGGTAATCAGTAATCAGTGATTGGAGATTGGCGACTGATGACTGATGACTGACGACTGACGACTGACGACTGGTCATCCGCACAAGCCACCACAGCGTCGCCGACGAGAGGAGCATGGCGAGGTTGTCGTTGTTCACCGCCCCGCTGATGAAGAGGAACATCGGGGTAAAGGCGACGACGGCGGCAGAGGTCAGCGCGAGACCGGGCCGGTCGGGGATGACTTCGCGCGCCAGCCGGAACGTAAAATACACCGTGCCCGCGCCCATGAGCACCGACAGAAATCGAATCAGGCGCATCGCCAGCACTGTGCCGCGCCACGGGAGACGCTCGGCGGGGGTGTGTATGGCGAGGTTGATGTTGCCGTCGGGCGTGATCACGCCGTTGTCAACGTGCGGGTTGAGCCAGCGAATCTCCTCGGCGTCGCGAGTGTCGATCCAAAAGGTGGCGAGGGCGGCGAGGTAGTAGTAGAGCGGCGGCTGACTCCCTTCCTGCCGCCACGGGCCGACGTTCGCCGGGTCTTGCACCGGCAGGCCATTGCCATCGGCCAGCGTCTTCACCATTGGATAATGCCACAGTTCGTCGGAGGCTTCGAAGAGCGGCGTGACGGAGGCATAAGTAAAGCCCAAGATCAAAAATCCAAAAAGCAAAGGCCAAATTCCAAACTTCAAAATCCAAACGCCCAACTTCACGGCGCGACCTCCACTGTGCCCAATATCGCGCTGTCGCCGGCGAAGCGATCCCTATTCGCGTCCAACGCCGCCAGCCGCACGCCCGTTTTCGGCAGATACATTCCGATGGCAAAGCTATAGGTTCCCGATTCGGCGTCGAGCGGAATGGTGAGCGTGTAATGATCGATCACCGTTTCACCATCAGCCCAGGCGCTCGTCGGGCGCGAGCCGCTGCGGGGCGGGTTGTCCTGCTGAGTCAGAAAACTGCCGTCGGGCCG
>JACQED010000556.1 GCA_016200785.1 Chloroflexota bacterium | reverse complement strand
CGGAATCTCCTCGCCTTTCAGGCCGCGCGGGTAGCCCGTGCCGTCCCATTTCTCATGATGGCAATACGGGATGTCGAGCGCCGAGCGCAGATGGGCGATGGGGGCGAGCATGTCGTAAGCCAATTGCGGGTGCAGGCGCATCACTTTCCATTCGTCCTCCGTCAGCGGCCCCGGCTTGAGCAGAATGCTATCCGGCACGCCCATCTTGCCGATGTCGTGCAAGGGCGCGCCCCGGCGGAAGTGGGCGAGTTCGGCACCGCCGATACCCATTGCTTTCGCCAGCCGCTCGGCCACCTCGGTGACGCGCAGGGTGTGGCCCTCGGTCTCCCTGTCGCGCATGTCGAGTGCGTGCGACCAGCCGGCGATGGTGGCGTCGTAGGCCAGTGCCAGTTCGACGTTCGACTTCTGCAAACTGGTGAACAGGCTGGCGTTTTCCACGGCGATGGCGGCCTGGCCGGCCAGCGTTTCGAGAAAATCCAGCCAGTCCGGATGGGGCGTCATCGGCGAGCGATGGAAAACTTCGAGGACGCCGCTCACTACGCCCTTGGAGATCAACGGGACGGCAAAGTAGGCGACAACGTTTTCGCCGGCGAAGAGTTTCGCGCGCGTGAAGCCGGGCGCCTCCGGTAGACTGCGGACACTCACGGTCTTGCGCTCCAGGGCCGCCCGGCCGGCATAACCCTCTCCCAATCTGAGTTCCGAGAGCTCGGGGCCTTTGGTCTTGAACCCGCGCCCGGCGGCAAAGGCAAGCCTCTGGGGCGTGGGATTGAGTAGCAGCACCGCTGCAGCATCCACGTTCAATTGTGACATCAACTGATCCAGGAGAACATTCAGGGTGATGCGCAGGTCCAGGCTGGCGCTGATGGCCGCGTCAATCGCCCGTAGGGCCGTGAGGCGCTGCAACTGCCGCTCGGTCTGCTCGTGCAGGGCTGCGCGGTGGATGGCGTTGGCGGCGATGTCAGCAATGGAAGTGAGCAGGCGCACTTCCTCCGGGCGAATAATTGTCTTTCGGCCCATCTCGAGCGCGCCGATTTTGAGTTGATGGGCGATGAGCGGAACGGAGGCCATGGCGCGCACGTTCGCCATCAGGTCGGGCCGAACCAGATCGAGTTCAGTGCGCACCTCGTTATTAAGATAGGGCTGGCCGGTTTGGATAACGCGCCCGCTGACGAGTTGCCCGGGCGGCAAACGCACGCCGGTGGCCGCGCTCCAATCGCCGCGGCCCAACTCAATCACCGGCTCGCCGGTGGCGGGATCGCGCATGACCAGCGCCGTGGCGTCGGCGCTCAATATGTCGAGCAACTTATCGAGGATGATCGGCAGCATCTGGGCGCGTGTCTCGGCGGCGCGCAAGGCAGCGCTGATAGCGGCAATCGCCTCCAGTTCACGCTCACGTTGCTTGCGCTCGCTGACATCGCGCGCTACCCAGAGAGTGCTGTCCGCAGTCATGGGCGCAATGGACGCTTCGAACCACAGCACCCGGTCGTCAGAGGCGAGTTCGTATTCGATCTGGTCCGTCTGCCCCGTATCCAACACCCGCCGGAGTGTATTGAGAAAAAACCGGGCCTGCTCTTCCGGGAACACATCCGCCAGAGACTTGCCGAGAAGTTGATCCGGGGGCTTATACAGGTTATCGGGATTGGTGGGGGCAATTTTGCGATACACCCCCTCGCGGTCGAGCACCAGCACCACGTCAATCATTGAAGCGAATACCGCGCGCAGTTCCTCCTCGGAGGCGGCCAAAGCCTCTTCGGCCTGCTTGCGCTCTTCTTCTTTTTCGGCGAACTCCATCGCGAAGGAGAGGTCCAACGCCAGTTCGTCCAGCAGTTTGAGTTCATCGGTGTCGAAGAAATTGGGTTCGGTGGCGTACAGGTTGAACGTGCCGCGCGTCTTGCCGTTGAACTGCAGTGGAAAGGCCGCCGAGGCGCGGTAGCCGAGCCGCAGAGCGTCGTCGCGCCAGGGGGCCATGCGCGGGTCTTGCTCGATGTTGTTCACAATCACGTGCTGGCCTGATCGGAGAGCGGTGGCGGTGGGGCCGCGCCCGCGCGGCTCGTCGCTTAACACAATGTCCAGTTTTTCCAAATAGCCGTCGCTTACTCCGGCGTGGACGGCGACTTCAACTTTCCGCGTCGCCTCGTTCACCAGTCCGATCCACGCCATGCGGAAGTTGCCCTTTTCCACGGCGATGCGGCAGGCGCGCTCAAACAACGCCTGCGGCTCGCGCACGCGCACAATGGCCTGGTTGATGTCGCTCAGAACGGAGTAGATGCGGTTCAGTTTGTGGATGCGTTCTTCCGCCTGCACCCGCTCGGTGTAGTCGTGCGTGATGCCCAGGACTTCTCTGATCTCGCCCTTCTCGTCGATCAGGGGTACGCACGTTATGCGGAGGGCGCGCGAAGCACCGTCGGGCAGCAAGAGGTTGGTCTCCAGGGAACGAATCGTCCGGGTCCTGAATGCTTCCTGGAGCGTGGGCAGATAGACCTCGTACACTTCCGGCGGCCAAATCTCCTCCTCGCGCCGTCCGATGAAGTCGGAAGTGGGACGGCCGGTGATCCGGCGAGTGGCATCGTTGATGTATTGGATTCTCAGGTCGCGGTCATAGATCACGACCACATCCGGGATGTTTTCTAGCGCCCGCCGAAACCGCTCTTCGCTTTCGCGCAGTGCCTCTTCCGCCCGCTTGCGCTCGGTGATGTCCATGATGTTGCCAAACACACGACCGACCTTCCCCTCCCGCCGCTCTGTATGCCCGACAGTTCTTACCCACAGATCCACGCCCCGGGCGTTGCGGAATTCGAGTTCAAGGTCGTATGGTTCACCCGTTTCCGCGGCGCGACGAAACGCCTCGGCGATGCGGGCCTGATCGTGCGGCGCATAAAACTGGATATCTTGCGGGATGTCGCTGGGGTCGTATTCATCCTTCGGCAGGCCGTAGATGCGGTAGACCTCGTCGGTCCAGATGGTGCGTCCGGACTCGACGTCGTACTCCCAGCCTCCTACCTTTGTGATTTCCTGCGTTTCCTTTAGCAGGGCTTCGCTTCTGCGCAGTGCCGCCTGCGCTTGCTCAATGGCATCAGCGGTGCGCCTGCCGATCCATCCGGTGACGGCTACGATCAAGGCGCCAACTACCAGTGTCCTCAGCGAGTGCCACAGCGCCAGATTGATCTGGAGAAGCGGCTCAAGGCGGGCTTCCAGCCAGCCTTCGATGAGCAGGAGAAGCAACAAGGGAGGCAGGAAGGCGCGCAGCAGGCGGCCGCGCAGGGAAGCGCGGCTCCAGGCGCGCAACGCCGGGGCGTCACGGGCAGTCATTCCGATCAGCCCTATGCCCACAACCGCAAAGGCAACGGCGGTAGGGAAAGCCGTCGGGACAATCGGCCCACCATACAGCAAAGGCGCGCCGTAGGCGTAGCCGAGCAACACAACCAGGTTGATGGCGGTTGCGACGATGGCGTGAAGAACGGCGGCGGTGGGAGCGTGGGGCCAGCCTTGCCCGATGAGCAGAATGAAGAGCGCCGCGCTTTCCAACAGAAACGAGATGGCCGTCAGCGGCGACATGCGGCCCAGCGGCGCCCGGCCAAGCAATTCGTTGGTGCGGGACAGCGCTTGCTCCAGACCCAAATCAATGCCGGTGATGAGCTGCCCGAGCACCAGCAGGCCCAGCAAGGCGGCGAGGCTCAAGGCGGTCAGCGCAAAGTTCCGGCTCACGCGTTGACCCGGCCAGCGGGCACAACTGAACAGTGCGCCGCCGAGCAGGAGAAAGGCTAATGCGGTGCTTGGGGCCATGGGGATATAGGAGTCCCACTGCCCGGCCAGAAACCGCGCATTCATCTGCCAACCAGCCAGAGCCAGCAAGGCGATACCTGCGGCTATGACAGCGCATAGTTGAGGCAGGCGGAAGGAGTCGGCGGCGGGCGGCGCGGGAGCGGCCGGCTTTGCTTTGCGATTGGGTTTTCTTGAAGTCACGTGGGTAGCCCCCCTACCTCTACTGCAAGGTTCGGGCCAGATCAGTCGCGCAGCGAGGCCATGGGCACGGCAATTTCAGACAGGCGGAGGAAGTCAGCGCCGGCTGTGCCGGGCGTGGACTGAGACCAAAACGTTTTCTTCGGCCCAGCCATTGCGGCAGGGCCGGTCAGAGCGCAGGACTGTTCTGACTTGCGCCAGTTGCTTCGTCCGTTTCTCCAGCAGGGCTTCGACTTGGGGTGCGTTTCTGCTCGATAAGGGGCGCCTCCACTGTTCTTTCACAGTAGATAATAGACCCGTTCACCGCCCCAGCGAATGACGAATTCGGGGCAGGCGCGCGTAGGACAAAAAAGCCGCTCTCTTGAGCGGCTCGTTGAGATTCGGATCAATGCAGTCGCTATCGCGCCTTCTCGATTTCCTCGGGGCGTTCGGCCTTCACCTGTTTGAGACCGTTGCGGACCTGGCCGAGTATCTTCGCCAGATGCGATTCGAGGTCCGAGAGGACTTCGACCACGTATTCGTCGGCGTCGTTCTGGACGACGTCGGCGTTGAGCCGGGCATTTTGGAGAATTTGATCGGCGCGGGCCTGCGTGGCGGCGATCAACGGCTCGCGCTCGACCAACGCATCGCCCTTCTGACGCGCCGCCCCCAGCGTCCGCTCGGCCTCTTCTTTAGCGTCAGCCTTGATGCGCTCGGACTCGCCCAGCACTTTCTTGGCCTTTTTGACTTCTTCAGGAATCGAAACGCGCATCTGGTCGATCAGTTCGATGACGCGATCCTCGTCGAGCATTATGAAATGGCTGAAGGGCACGCTCCGGCTGGAATTAACCAGTTCTTCCAGCCGATCTACCAGATGCAGTATGTCCATGCGCTCTCTCCGGGGCTATATCTTAGTCGCTCCGGCAGGAAATGCAAGCCGCGCAAAAGTCCTTTGTATCCAGGAATCTAACGCGAAGGCGCAAAGGGATCGGTATTCTTGGCGTCCTTGCGGCTTGGCGTCTTGGCGTTGAATGCCCTTCCTTTCAGTTGCAAGGTTGGGGCCACATCAATCCCTCAACGAGGTCATGGGCACGGCCCGCGCGCCGTCGTCGCCCAGTTCGCGGAAGCGGCGCTGGAGGGCGGCGACAACGGCTGCCGGCACCATGCTCGAAACGTCGCCGCCGAGCGAGGCGATCTCGCGCACGGTCGTCGAACTGAGAAAGGTGTGCTCCTCGCGCGTCACCAGGGCGCACACTTCGACCTCCGGGGCCAGGCGGTGATTCGCCAGCGCCATGCGGAACTCGTGCTCGAAGTCCGAAAAAACGCGCAGGCCGCGGACGATCACCTTTGCTTTCACCTCGCGGCAGAACTCGACCGTCAGCCCGCTGTAGCCCACCACCCGCAGACCGTCTTCGCCGTCGAGCGCATCCCGCACCATCTGCAGGCGATCTTCCGGTGTGAACAGCAGGCTCTTCAGCGGCTTGTCGTACACGGCGACGATCACCTCGTCGAAGATGACCGCCGCGCGGTGGGCGATGTCAATGTGCCCATTGTGAATCGGATCGAAGGTTCCGGGGAAAACAGCGGTCACCGCCATCAGGATACGTCTCCGCTTCCGGTCGCGCCGACCCCGGCCACTGACTCGGCCAGCAGGCGATGCTCCGGCTTTTCGAGATTAGGGTCTTCGGCGAAAAGAGTCTGGGCCTCCCGGCGAGCGAGTTCGATGAGTCGCAGGTCGCTGAGTTTCGCCAGCCGCAGGTCGCCGTAGCCGGCCTGCCGCGTTCCCAGGAATTCGCCGGGACCGCGCAGTTCGAGATCCTTCTCGGCCAGCGCGAAGCCGTCGAGCGAAGCCTCCACCGCCTTCAGCCGCTCGTCGCCCTCCGCGAGGCCTGCGCCGGTCTGATCGGAAACGAGCAGGCAATACGAGGCGTGTTCGCCCCGGCCCACGCGCCCGCGGAACTGGTGCAATTGCGCGAGGCCGAAACGATTCGCGCCCTCGATCAGCATCACCGTCGCGTTGGGCACATCCACGCCGACCTCGACGACAGAAGTAGAAACCAGAATGTCGAGTTCGCCGCGATAGAACTTGCCCATCGCCTCTTCTTTCTCGTCGGGCTTCATACGCCCGTGAAGCAGACCGAGACGCAAATCGGGGAAGACGTGCTTTTGCAGGCGGGCGTGCTCGTCGACCGCGGCCTTGGCTTCGATTTTGTCCGACTCCTCGACCAGCGGGCAAATGAGGTACGCCTGCCGGCCTATGGCGATTTGACTGCGGACAAACGCATAACCGCGTTCGCGCTCGTTCTGATATACGATGCGCGTCTCAATCGGCTGTCGGCCCGGAGGCATCTCGTCGAGCACGGAGAGATCGAGATCGCCGTACAAGGTGAGGGCGAGGGTGCGCGGGATGGGGGTGGCCGTCATGACGAGCAGGTGCGGGCTGTAGTCGCGCCCTTTGGCGCGGAGCGCCGAACGTTGTGACACGCCGAAGCGATGTTGTTCGTCCACGACGACCAGACCGAGATTGGCGAACTCGACCGGGCCTTCGATGAGCGCATGCGTTCCGATCACGATGTCAATCTGCCCCGCGCGCAGTCCTTCGTATATCTCAGCCTTTTCTGAGTCGGGCGTCGAGCCTTGAAGGAGGCGGACGGTGGGTGACGAGTGTCGGGTGGCGGGTGTCGCGTCACCCGTCACGCGCCACACGTCACCGGCGTTGAGCAATCGGCTGATGTTCCGATAATGTTGTTCCGCAAGAATGCTGGTGGGAGCCATGATCGCCGATTGAGCGTGATTGCGATGGGCGATGGCGGCGGCGAGCGCGGCGAGGACGGTTTTGCCCGATCCGACGTCGCCTTGTAACAGCCGCGTCATCGGCACGGGGCGTGCGAGGTCGGCGCGCAGGTCGGCCAGCACGCGCTGTTGCGCGCCGGTCAGCGGGAAGGGGAGCGAGGCGACGCGGGCGGCGATCCATTCGTCGTCGGCGGCCAGCGGCCGGCCGGGCGCGGATTGCCAATCGGCGCGCTGGCGCAGTGCGCTGAGTTGCAGGCGGAGAATTTCGTCAAAGGCCAACCGCAGGCGGGCGGCGGCCAGCGATTTCTGATCGTCGGGGAAGTGTATCTGTTTGAGCGCCGTCGGGTAGTCCATCAAGCCGGCGCGCTCGCGCACCAACGCGGGCAGAGGGTCGGGCACGCGCGGGGCCCACTGCCTCACCACCATGTCCATCCGTTCGCGAAGCCATTTCGCCCGGATGCCCTGTGTCAGCGAATAGACGGGCACGATGCGCCCGGTGTGCAATTGCTGGCGGTCGAGCGGCTCCCAGGAGGGCGTCTGCATGACCAGCCGCCCCAGGTATTGATTGACTCTGCCGGAGATGACGATTTGCTCTCCGGTCTTGAAGTTTTCCGCGAGCCAGGGC
This sequence comes from Chloroflexota bacterium, assembly GCA_016200785.1. Classification (GTDB taxonomy): domain Bacteria; phylum Chloroflexota; class Anaerolineae; order Anaerolineales; family JACQED01; genus JACQED01. Next base: position 7,892 of record JACQED010000556.1, on the reverse strand, counting down.
TGGTTGAACCACGAGCATTCGATCGTCCCGGTACTGTCGCTGACGATCACCTTCAGCACAGAGGCCAGTCCGCCCTTGATCTTCTGAACGCGCGCCTCCCACACTGTGCCGACGACGGTCACATCTTCGCCGTAGACCAGCCGGTTGATCGGCTTGAGTTGTGAGTAATCGTCGTGGCGGCGCGGATAGTAGGTGAGCATGTCGCCAAGCGAGTTAAGCCCGAGGCGTTCGAGCGTCTTGGCGATCTTCGGCCCGATGCCGGGGAGGACGGTGAGCGATGCGTCGAGCGCGGCGGGTGCGGCGGAAGGCAGAGGCGCAGGCTCGCGGTGGCGCAGGGGAGTAACCGGAGAGTGCATGGCGCCCCCGCGGGGTTGGTAGTTGGTCACTGGAGATTCGGCGGTTGCCGCCGGAGCCGGCGCGGCGTGAGCGGGCTGAGCGACCTCTGGTTGTGTCGAGGGCGAAAAATTCTCCGGTGGCGGGGGCGCAGTCGGCGCCGGAGCGGGCGGCTGAGGCCGCGCGACGGGTTGCGGCGCGGGCCGAGGCGGCGACGGTCGGCGGGGCGCCTCGGCCGCCGGCTTGGCGGGCAGGGCGGCGAGCATCTCGTCGATGGCCGATGGCCGGGCCTCGGGCGGAAGGGAGGCGTAGCCGCGAACGAAGGCAGCGACTTTCTCGACGAGTTCGGCGTCGAGGTTGCGCCGGGCCTCCGGCTCCCAGAAGGGCAGCATCTTCTCAAGGCCGCCGATGATGGCGTTGTTCTTGTGGCCTTGCTGGGCTTCGAGGCGCAGGACTTTGGTGAGGCGGTCGAGGGAGGGATTCATCTATGGAATCGATTATACCGGCTATTCCGCCAAAAGGAAACGTCGCCAAAGGTGAAGGGCAGGTCCGACTCCTATTTCGTCACTGCGGCGACGGCGACCGCGCCCGGCCCGACGTGCGTGCCGACGACGGTCGTCGCCTCGACGATCAACTTCTCGCCGCTCACAGCGCCGGCCAATCGCTCCAGCAAAGCCTCGGCTTCCGAAGCCAGATTCGAATGCATCACGGCGAGGCGTTCGAGCGGGCCGAGGGATTGAACGAGCGAGGCGAGTCCGGCGAAGGCTTTGCGCCAGGTGCGCGTTTCGGCGATCTTGATCACTTGGCCCTCGGCCAGTTCCATCGTCGGCTTTATTTGCAGAGCAGACCCCAACCCGGCGCGGAGCCACGACACGCGTCCACTGCGCCGCACATAGTCGAGCGTGTTGAGGAGCGCGTAAAGACGAATGCGGCGGCGGACGGAGTCGATCGCGGCGCGCACGGCGTCGAGGGTTTGCCCGGCGGCGGCGGCCTCGCCCCCGACGATCACTTGCCAGCCGAGGCCCATCGAAATCTGGCCACTGTCAATCACCGTGACGCGCGGGCCGTACTTTTCGGCGGCGAGGCGCGCGGCGTTGTAGATGCCGCTGAGCGCGGCGGCGGCGTGAATCGAGATGATGTGATCCGCGCCGGCCAGCGAGTCGTAGGCTGCCTCAAAGGCGCCGGCTGACGGTGCGGCAGTGGTGGGCAGGTCGGGCAGAGAGGGGAGACGGGCATAGAAATCGGCGCGGGCGATGTCCACGCCGTCGCGCAGACTCCGGCCTCCGATGATGAGAGCGCAGGGGATTACAGTGAGGTCGAGCAGTGCGACGAATTCGGCTGGCACATCGGCGGTGCTGTCGGCGACGATCTTAATCGTCATCCTCGAGGCCTTCGAAGACGATGACGCCCAGGCTGTCCGGGCCGATCTGCGTGGCGAGCGACGGGCCGTACGTCGTGATGTCCCACTTGCGGCCGGGAAAATCGAGCGCCAGTCGTTCAAGCAGTTGGCGCGTCTCGTCGCTGTGATTGGTGGCGCCGTGCAGGATCGCCAGACGCTCAATGACGGCGAACTCGCCGATGAACTCCATGAGTTTCTCAATGGCTTGCTGGCGCGTGCGGACCTTCTCCATCGGCACGATGTCGCCCTCTTCGATGGTGAGGAAAGGCTTGATGCCGAGCATCGTGCCGAGGCGCGACTGCGCTTTGCCGAGGCGCTTGGAGTGCTCGAGGTAATCCAGCGATTCGACGAAGAAGACGACGTACAGGCGCGGGATCATACCGCGCACCAGGCGCACGATGTCGTCCAGCGCCTCGCCGCGCTCGGCGGCCGCAACCGCCGCCTCGACGAGGATGCCCAGCCCGACCGAGGTGGTGAGCGTGTCGATGACGGCGACCTGACAGCGGCCGAGCAGCGCGTCGGCGGCAGCCTTGGCGTTCTGCCAGGTGCGGCTGAGTTTGCTGGAGAGGTGGATCGAGAGAATCTCATCGCCGCTCTGGCTGATGCTTTCGTACAGCGCGGCGAAGGTCTCGGTGGTGGGCGAGGCGGCGCTGGCCAGCGGCCCGCCGTTGGAGACGCGCCGGAAGTAGGTGACGGTGTCGAGGTCCACTCCCTCACGAAAATATTCTTTGCCGAAGTGAATCGTGAGCGGCACGACGGTGACACCGTGCTTCTTTAGAAATTCGGGGTCCTGGAAGTGGGCTGTGCTGTCGGTGACGATGCGTACCTGGGACATATCTATTCCGCAGAGACAATATAGTGGTAGTGGGGTTGGCCGCCTTCGACGAGTTCGATTTCCTGATCGGGATAACGCGCGCGTATGGCCTCGACCTGAGCGGCGGCGTCTGCGGCGGTGACCGGCTCGCCGTAGTAAAGCGTGATCAGTTCGCGCTCGGCGGCGCGCATCTTCTTCAGCAGGTCGAGGACGGTCGCCTCGACGCTTTCGGCGGCGACGGTGAGATCGCCGTTGTGCAGGCCGATGATCTGCCCGGCGCGGCAAGTCACGCCGTTCAGTTCCACGTCGCGGGTGGCCGTGGTGATCTCGCCGGTTTCAATCGCTTGAAAAGCGGCCGTCATGGCCCGAGCCACCGCGTCTAATTCGCCGCCCGGAGTGAGGGCGAGCATCGCGGCGATGCCCTGCGGCACGGTGCGCGTCGGCACGACGGCGACGTGTTTGACCGAAAGGTCTCTGGCCTGTTGTGCCGCCAGCACGATGTTCTTGTTGTTCGGCAAAACGACGACTTGGTGGGTCGGCAGATCGCCGATGGCGTTCAGAATTTCCTCGGTGCTGGGATTCATCGTCTGCCCGCCGGAGACGACCACTGCGCCGAGGCTGGCAAAGACGCGCGCCAGTCCCTGCCCCGGCGCGACGGCCACGACGGCGATCTGGCCCGGCTCGATCTTGACCTGCGGCAGAGGCGGCGGCGCTTTGGAGTCTTTCTCGCGCTCCATCTGGTCGATCAAGTTCTCCATGTGAACGTTGACGACCGTGCCGAGGTCTTCGGCCAGCGCGATTGGCTCGTAGCGTTTCTCTTTGACCAGATGAATGTGGACGCGATACAAATCCTCGCCACTGCCGACTTGAATGGACGTGCCCATCGAGTCGAGACGGTTGTAAAAATACGGCAGGTCGAGTTCCGGCTTGGGGCGGAAGTCCACGACGACCTCCCACTCCTGCCCCGGTTCGACGGCGTCCATCGCTGCGCCGATGGAGGCCAGATCGAGCGTTTTGATAGGCGTGACCGGGGCAGCGTCGAGCGACTCGCCGCGCAGGTAGCGGAGCATTCCTTCAAGAACAATCGCCAGCCCTTTGCCGCCGGAGTCCACGACGCCGGCCTGCTTGAGAACGGGCAAAAGGTCGGGTGTGCGTTCCACCGACTCGTGCGCGGCGGCGACGACGCATTCGAGGATGTAACGCAGGTCGTCGCTCTCGCCGGCGGCCCCCTCGGCCGCAACGGCGACGTCTTTGGAGACAGTCAGGATGGTGCCCTCGACCGGCTTGACGACGCCCTTGTACGCCGTCTCGGTTGCCTCGCGCATCGCGGTGGCGAAGAGGCGGCCGTCGAACGACTCTCGATCGTCGAGGGCGCGGGCAAATCCGCGCCACACCTGCGAGAGGATCACGCCGGAGTTGCCGCGTGCGCCCATCAACGCGCCGTGGGCGATGGCGTGCGCGATCGCGCCGGCGCCCTTGTCGGTCTTTTCGGCGGCTTCTTTGCACGCGGCCTGCATCGTCAACAGCATATTGGTGCCGGTGTCGCCGTCGGGCACGGGGAAGACGTTGAGCGCGTTGACGATCTGCTGATTGGTCGTCAGCCACGTCATCGCGGCCTTGGTCATCTGCCGCAGCAGTAACCCGTCGCAGTGGGTGAGGGCGGCGGTGTGGTCTTCTTCACGCAGGGCGGCGTCGCTCATTGGCAAGTGGAGATTGAGGACTGGAGATCAATCCGGGTTGCTTACCCGCAGGCCCTGAACGTGGACGTTGACGTCGGTGACGTTGACGCCCAGGTTTTTTTCGAGATTGAAGCGGACGGCGTTGGCGACACTGCCGGCGACGGTTGTGATGCGCGTGCCGAACTCCATGATCACGTAAACGTCGATCCTGACTTCGTCGCCGCTGACGCGAACCTCGATGCCTTTGCGCGGGTCGCGCGTCAGCGCGTTGGCGATGCCGTCCACCACGTTCCTGGCGGCCATGCCGACGACGCCGTACGACTGCATCACCGACTGGCTGGCGATCGTCGCGATGGCCTGCGGTGAGATTTCGATTTTGCCGAGCGCGTTATTTTCTCCGGCCATAGGTTTCATCCATTGTCAGAAGCAGGGTTCTATGGTAACATGCCGCCCGCTTTGGCCCTCACCCCGCGGAGCGGGGCGCAAGCAGCCCCCCGGCCCATCTCCTAAAGGAAGAGGGGGAGGGCGCGAACAGAAAGGACTTGTACGAAATGAAATGCGCTAATTGCAGCAAGGCGACAACCTTTGGCCGCGCGATCAGCCACTCGAAGCGGGCGACCAATCGTCCCTTCCGCCCGAATTTGCAGAAGGTGACGGTGTATGATGCCAAGTTGGGCCGCGCTGTCCAGAAGGTCATGTGCGCCAAGTGCATCAAGCAGTTGGGAAAAATAAGAAGGTAACCCTGTCCGTGTTGCGCGTTCGTCTTGACAGAGGCCGGCCTTCGCCGGCCTTATTGATTCGCCTTGTTTTCGGCAAGGCCCTGGCAATTTAACTGTCCGCGGCTGGCGCAAATGCCATTCAAGTCGAGAGTTGTGTGGCGAAACACTCCGTCGGTGAGACCTGGGCGAGAAATGCCTCCACTTGTTTAAGATCCGGTATGCCACTTCGGCCACCAAGGTATTGGCTATTGAGCGCTGCAGCTGCACTCGCGAAAGACGCGATCCTTTCCAGTTCCAATCCCTGAAGCAGGCCGAACAGGAATGCCCCGTGATACACATCGCCACAACCTGTAGTATCAACCACATTTGGGAGTAAGTACGCTGGTTGATGAAAGGGACGTCCCTCCCGTGGAAAAACCCAGCTACCTCTGATTCCTTCTGTTACTACAACCAGATTTGGGCCGCTCCTCAAGAGTATATCAGCAGCCTTCCAAATATCTGTCTCTTGCGTGTACCTTTCAGCAAAGTCACGCGCGACGATGCAAATATCTGCGAACGGGACAATTTGTCTCATCTCCGACCGGAATCGGTGAGCACCTCCATCAAATGAAATCTCAACACCTGCGTCCCGGGCGACCCTGATGGCCTGCAAGCATGCATCCCAGTGCCGCCCGTTTACGTGCAGAATGGTCGCAGATTCGATTGCGGCCCGCGGAACATCCTTGGACGACAATTCCGGCGTAGTACCAGGAAAGTATACGATTGAACGCGCGCCCTCGTCCCTGCAACTAACCAGGACACAGGCCGTCGAGGAGGTATGACCTTCGCTCAGCCTAATAAAATCAGTACATACACCCTTCCTCTGGAATTCTCCTCGAATAAGTGCGCCTCTCCAATCATCTCCGATCATATCAATCATTGCTGTCCTGGCTCCCAGTCCAGCGAGAGTAACAATCGCCGTTGCGACCGGCCCACCACCCTGAACAGTCATGTCAAATGCGCGCTGGACTTCTTCTTTCGCAGGGAAATGTTCCACGAGAGTGACGACATCCACCGTAGATACACCAAGGCCGACAACGTCAAACTTCGCCATCACTGTTCTCCCTCTTTGACACTCATGGATTTCTGTACCTCTATCCATCTTGCTTTGGCGTCGGGCCGTACCCGGGCACTAACCCACCGACGCCAGACGAATGTTCCCGCAATGAGGCCGATGAATGCCTCCACTGCCGCAACTGTAATCTCGCCCTTGGAGAATAGCGGTGCGGCTCCAGCAACAAAATAGCCGAGCGGGAAGAAGCTACTCACGAGAATGAGCATGGCGTAGGATATCATGATAGGACGAGTAAAAGCGAGGTGACTGAATTTCTTGTGGTGGAGATCCCATGCCCGCTCTCTTTCAAGTCCAAGGTTAGGTTCCACGAACACTTCAAGGTATGCGGTTATTCGATGATAGTGCTCCGAGATAATGAGGGTAATATGGGCGAATGGGCCGACAAGAACAAAGCCGATGATTGGAATAAGGAGAACAACCCCAGGAGTATTCGCGCCAATGGCAAAACCGAAAGCCACGCCAATCACACCTACAGCAATAGCGAGGATAGAATATCTTTCTTTTGTAAGTTCAAGCAATTCCGAACGGTAGGCTTGGTATTCGGCTAGCCAGACTTGCTCGGTTGGTTGTTTGGTGGTCATGATCTTCCTCCTCTGGGATTTACTCCGACTGTCCTCTGGCGGAAGCCAGAGTGAGTAATTCCGGTCGCTGGGGGTAGACGGTGAATTCGCTGCAAGCGTTCCCAACAACACGTTAGGCCAGACTCTTCCTCAGTTTCGCCATCGCCTCGTCAACCGTCATCCCCGCCTGAAAGACCGCCGTCGCCGCGACGAAGGCCGTCGCGCCGGCTTTGGCCGCCAGCGGCGCAGTCTTGGCGTCGATCCCCCCATCCACTTCGATCTCGGCCAGTGAGTTACGCCAGTCGAGCATCTCCCGTAGTTGCTGAACTTTGGGAAGCACGCTCTCGATGAACTTCTGTCCGCTAAAGCCGGGGTTGACGGTCATCGCCAGCACCACATCCACTTTGTCGAGAACTTCCGACACCGCGCCCGCCGGTGTGCCGGGATTGAGGGCGACGCCGGACTTCAACCCGAGTTCGCGGATTTGCTGAATGACTCGATAGAGATGCGGGCAGGCCTCGACGTGAACGGTCAGGTGATCGGCCCCGGCTTTGGCAAAGGCCGGGATGAGCCGCTCCGGCGCTTCGATCATGAGATGGACGTCGAGCGGCAGGGTCGTCGCGCGGCGGATAGCCTCCACGATGAATGGCCCCATCGTCAGGTTGGGGACGAAGTGGCCGTCCATCACGTCAATGTGAATCCAATCCGCCCCGGCGCGTTCGGCCTCGGCGACGGCGGCGCCGAGCCGCGTGAAATCGGCGGAGAGAATCGATGGCGCGATTTTTGGCCGGTTTGGCATCTCGGCCAATGATACCCGCCCGGAGGGTAAAAATCAAGGGATTGGCGGAAAAACCTCAAACTCCCAAGCCCAAAGGCCAAAATTCAAGCCCCAGATCCGCCTTGCGGGAGGGAGGTGTGCGGCGGGGACAGAAAAAGGCCGCGCGGTAGCCCGGCGGCCGTCTGTCAGCACGACGTAGAGGGGGGCGAGAGCGAAGGATTCAGCGTTACGACCTCACCAGCCACTCTGCCAACCGGCTCTTGATCCGCTGAAGTCTCTGCCGAAGTTTTCCTTCTTCCAAATCCGTCTGGGGAAATCGAAATAGGACAATCTGCCCTGCCTGCTTCATGCGAACATAACCTTCAAATCAGACCTGGTGTACGTCGGAGTATCTTCGTCTTCCATCCCGTGCATGGCAAGAGCCAGAGACAAGCCTGACCAGTCCCTCTGTTCTCGACGAAGCGTGTCACTTTCCGCCTTCGCTAGAAGGTACTCG
>JACQED010000555.1 GCA_016200785.1 Chloroflexota bacterium | reverse complement strand
GCAGCCGTCCAGTGGCTTCGTGACGGACTCGGCATCATCCCTTCAAGCGCCGGAGTCGAGGCATTGGCCGGGAGCGTGGCCGACAACGGCGGCGTGTATTTCGTCCCGGCGTTCGTCGGCCTCGGCGCGCCGTACTGGGATTCGTACGCGCGGGGCACGATCGTCGGGTTGACACGAGGCGCGACGGCGGCACACATCGCGCGGGCCGCGCTGGAGTCCATCGCCTTCCAAACGCGCGACGTGCTCGAAGCCATGGAGCGCGACGCCGGACTCAAACTGCAAACTTTGCGCGTTGACGGCGGCGCGGCGGTGAACGATCTCCTGATGCAATTTCAAGCCGACCTCCTCGGCGTGCCGGTTCAGCGCCCGAAGGTCAGCGAGACGACCGCTCTCGGCGCGGCGTACCTCGCCGGCCTCGCCGTCGGCTTCTGGAAATCGCAGGACGAGATCGCGGGCCAGTGGGCGCTGGATCGAGAGTACGAGCCGACGATGAACGCCGCCCGGAGAGATGAGTTGTACGGCGCCTGGAAGAGGGCGGTGGAAAGAGCAAATGCTTGGGAGCAGTAGCATCGCCGGGCGAAAGGCGGTTATAATGGACGAAGAAACGCAAGAGCGGGTCCGAAACTGGCTGAAGCGCACGAAAGAAAACCTGCGCGCGGCAGAACTTGAGTTCAACGGCGAATTCTACGCGCGGTCGATCAGCACTTCGTACTACGCTATGTTTTATGCCGCCACCGGAGCGTTGGCCAGCATTGGCATTGATCGGGCTAAGCACTCAGGCATAGTTTCTGCTTTCGGCGAACACTTTGCCCGGTCGGGCAAAGTCAGCCGAGAATTGGGCCAAAGTCTGAACCAGTCCAGGAAGGATCGCGAAGAGAGCGACTACGACGCCGTGCCAATCGCCGATCACGACTTGGCGCAAAAAAGATTGGACGATGCGAATCGTTTCGTAAGCGAAGTCGAGGCCTATCTGAAAGAGCATGGATTGACTGACGCATGATAGTAACGAATCACCTCAATCCATCCGAGCGCGACGCCTTAGAGCAGGCGCTCCGAGAACTTTCCACCAATTACTGCGACCAGGTGCGGTTTGTCGCGCTTTTCGGCTCGAAGGCACGAGGCGACTTCGGCCTGGAATCGGACATAGACTTGCTGATCATCTGCGAACAGGATGATTGGCAAACACGAGACCAAATCCGCGCGCCTGTCTTTGACGCGAACATTGACCACACGGTAATGATGTCTCCGTGGGTGATCCCCTCGGCACGCTTCAAAACTCTCCCCTTACGGCGGCCCGGCCTCTTCGCCGACCTGTGTCGAGACGCCATCGCACTCTGGCGGCGGCCCGGCACTGAATATCCTCTCAAGACGCCGGTACTCGCGCTGGCGGCATGACTCTCGGAACTGAAATCCTCATCATTGGCGGCGGCGCGACCGGGCTGGGCGTGGCGCGCGATTGCGCCTTGCGCGGCTTCAAAACGATCCTCGTCGAGAAGGGCGACCTCGCGCACGGAACGTCGGGACGGTATCACGGCCTCCTGCACTCCGGCGGGCGCTACGCCGTGCGCGACCGCGCATCGGCCCGCGATTGCATCGTCGAGAATCGGATTCTCCGCCGCACGTTCCCCGACGCCATCGAAGACACCGGCGGGCTGTTCGTCGTCACGCCGAACGATCCGCCGGAATACGCCAACCCGTGGCTGGCCGCGTGCGCCGAAGTTGGCATCCCCGTCGAAGAAATCCCCATCGCGCTGGCGCTGAAAGAGGAGCCGCTACTCAATCCGAAAATCTCCCGCGCCTTCCGCGTCCCCGACGCCGCGTGCGACTCGTTCGATCTGCTTCACGCGTTGGCGGCCTCGGTGCGCGAAGCGGGCGGCGAGGTCTACCTCCGGCATCGTGTCGAGAGTCTGATCGTGGAAGGCGGGCGAGTCTGCGGCGCGGTCACGCGAAACGTGGCAACCGACGAGCGGTTGACCCTTCGCGCCGAGATGGTCGTCAATTGCGCTGGCGCGTGGGCCGGGCAGATCGCGGCCACGGCGGGGTGCGAATTGCGCGTGACGCCGGGAAAGGGCACGATGATCGCGATGAACTCGCGCCTGGTGAACACCGTCGTCAATCGCTGTCATCCGCCAGACGACGGCGACATCCTCGTGCCGGTCGGCACGGTCTCGGTGATCGGCACGACGGAAGTCGTGGTGGAAAACCCGGACCAGTACGCAATCGAGGCGTGGGAAGTCGAGAAGCTGCTGGCCGAGGGCGAAGTGCTCGTGCCGCGCTTCCGCGAGTTTCGTGCGCTGAGGGCGTGGGCGGGCGTGAGGCCTCTGTTTGAGGAAGGAAGAGGGAAGAAGGAAGAAGGAAGCCACGAGGGTGACGAGAATTCTCGATTGATCAGCCGGGCGCATTCGATTTTGGATCATGAGACGAGGGACGGCGTCGGTAGATTGATTTCGGTCGTCGGCGGGAAATTGACGACGTTTCGGCTGATGGCCGAGCAGGCAGCCGATCTCGTGTGTCGAAAGATGAACGTGACGCGAGAGTGCCGCACGGCTGAGATTCCGGCCAGCGAGGCGGGGAAAACGTATCACATTCACGGAGCCAGGCTGGGCAACGTCGAGCATCGCGGTGATATGACGGGGCGCATCGGCGAGGGGGACGAGATCATCTGCGAATGCGAACTCGTCACGCGGGCGCAAGTCGAAGAAGCGTTGAAGGCGTCGGCGTCGCCAGTGCTCAACGATTTGCGGCGCGACTTGCGATTGGGGATGGGGCCGTGCCAGGCGGGGTTTTGCGCGTATCGGGCGGCGGGGATTCTAAACTCCCAACTTCAAATGTCAAACTTCAAACTTAAAATCCGCAATCCGCAATCCGCAATCAATTCAGCCCTTCTCGAATTTCTCCAAGAACGTTGGAAAGGCCTCCGCCCGGTGATGTGGGGCGCGAATCTGAAACAACTCGAACTTGACCTGACCATCTACCGCCACACCCTCGCCGCCGACCGACTGCCACTGTCACGCGAGCCGGAAGAATACCCAACCGAGAAGACGGCATGAAAGCGAAAATCCCAAAGCCCAAAGCCCAAATTCAAAAATGCGTTACGATGTGATCGTGGTCGGCGCCGGGTTGGCCGGCCTTTTCGCCGGATCATTGGCCGCGCAGCGCGGCGCAAAGACATTGGTGGTCGCGCGTGGCATCGGCGCGATGCCCGTCGGCACAGGCTGTATTGACGTGCTCGGCTACGACGCGAAAGGCGAGCGCATTACCTCGCCGACGACGGCATTGCCGAAGTTCATCAAAGCCAACCGGAAACATCCATACGCCCTCGCCGGTCTCAACGCGCTGGAAAACGGCCTCACCGCGTTGAAGTCAATGTGCGACTCGGCTGGCTATCCACTTGTCGGCGATCTCTCCGCGAATCATTGGTTGCCCACCGCCGTCGGATCGATCCGCCCGACGTGTTTCGCGCCGGAGAGTTTCATCGCGGGCGAAGTCCGACGCGCCGAGCCGATGACGCTCGCCGCGCTTCCCGGCTTCCGCGACTTTTACCCCCACCTGGCAATGTCCAATCTCCAATCTCAAATTACCAATTATCCAATTACCGCAGCCTCTCTTTCTCTGCCCGACCGCCCCACGCACCGCGAAGCCTACGCCACGGATCTGGCCAGACTGTTCGACGACGCGAATTACCGCGCGAAAGTAACCAAAGCGTGGAAGGGCGAATTGAACGGCGCGGCGCGAGTCGGCTTCCCGGCGATCCTCGGCCTGGCGCACAACCCCGCGGCTCGGCGCGACCTCGCCGAGCGCCTCGGCGCGGAGGTCTTCGAGATTCCGATTCTCCCGCCGTCCGTGCCGGGGATGCGCCTGTTCAACGTTCTGCGCGAGGTACTGCAAGAGGCGGGCGGGAAGTTGATCCTCGGGCCGGAGATCACGGGCCGCGTGGATGGTCGAGCGTTGACGCCGCGTGTTCTCGGCGTCACAGGGCACGCGGCGGGCAAGTCTACCATCTACGAGGCCGACAGAGTCATCCTCGCGACGGGCGGCTTCCTCGGAGGGGGATTGATTTCGGAGCGCGCGGGCGTCGCCGCCGAGTCAATCTTCGATCTGCCGATCACTTATTCATCTCAACCCGAGTCGTGGTTTGCGCCGCGCCTATTCGGCGCTCATCCATTTGCCCGCTTCGGCGTGCGCGTTGACGACTTGATGCGCCCGCTCGACGCGCACGGCGAAGTGATGTACGAAAATCTTCACGCCGTCGGTGGCCTGGTCGCCGGAGCCGACCGGCTGGGAGAGGGATCGAGAGAAGGCATCGACGTAGCAACCGCGTGGCGGGCCATCGCTCCCGCCCCGCCTTCCGCGCGCCCCGACGACAAAACCACCATCGCCAGGAAGCGCAGGAAAGCGCCGCCGGAAGAATCGCGTCTGTCTCCCTCGCCCGACTCAATCGCGTCAACTGACGCTGAAACGACGGATGATACCAACTCCATTCACATCTGACCTGTGCATCAAATGCAACATCTGCACCTCGGCCTGCCCGGTCGCGGCGGTCACCGACCTCTTCCCCGGCCCGAAGGCCGTCGGCCCGCAGGCGCAGAGATTCCGTCATCCACGACTCGCGCCGGTGGATCGTTCGGTGGACTACTGCTCCGGGTGCGGCGTGTGCTCGCTGGTCTGCCCGCACGGCGTGCAGGTGGCGGAGATGAACGCGATCGCGCGGTCGGCGATGTTCGAAGCGTCGGGCCTCCCGCTCCGCAACCGGCTTCTGGGCCGCGCCGAACGGCTGGGGCAGATCGGATCGCCGTTCGCGCCCCTCTCCAATCTCCCGTTGCGCATCCCCCCGCTCCGTTGGCTCGTCGAGAAGTTTCTTGGCATCCATCGCAAAGCGCCCTTCCCGCCCTTCGCCCGTCCCAACTTTCGCGCATGGTTTCGCGGGAAAGGGGCGAGGCCACCGGCGCTCGGTTATTACAAAGTTGTGTACTTTCACGGCTGCAGCACGAACTACTACGAGCCGCGCATTGGCAAAGCGGCGGTGGCTATCCTCGAACGCAATCGCTGCCGGGTGACGGTCGCCGAGCAGAACTGTTGCGGCCTGCCGATGCAGTCGAACGGCGATTTCGAGTCGGCGCGCGCTCT
>JACQED010000543.1 GCA_016200785.1 Chloroflexota bacterium | reverse complement strand
GTCGTGTCACCATCGAGAGTGTAACGATCATCAGCATAGTCAAATGACAGCCGCCGTCTTGTAGTCGCCGATGGGGGAGAGTGAGGAAACTGCCATGACACAGACCCGGGACTTATGCGGATTATCGGGAACCAACCGCATTGAAAGCTACGGCCGCGCCGAGTTGTTCCTGTACCTAATCGGCACTGGCGTCACGCGCTCACTCTATGCGCTGACGGCGCACGACATTCATTCGCGCGCCCTGCTTTTCGATCTGCGCATCGAAGCCGGCGCCGAGGCGCTCGATGTCCGCGCGCGCCGGGCCGGGATCGATCCCGACGACCAGGCCGCCGCCATCGCCCTCGGCTACGCCTACCGGCTTGTTGATGCCGCCGCGTATCGGCAGGCGGCTCACTTCCAATTGGACATCGAGGCGGAGGGAGAGGTGCTCCGCCCAAACGTGCTGGAAAGTTGACTACCAGAGGTTGCCGTTACCCGGAGACAAACCATGACCGAACTCGAACACTTCCGCGCCGAAAAGGACGAATTCTTTTTGCTGCACTCGCAAAGCCCGCTCACGCTCGAGCAAAAGCGGGGCTTCCAAGGCCTGCATTACTTCCCTGAAAACCCCACATTGCGGCTGAAAGTGACGGTCGAGGAATTCCCGCAGAAGGAGAAAATCCAGATGCCGACCTCGACCGGCGGGGCGCAGACCTACACCCGCTTCGGCAAGTTCAGATTCACGGTAGACGGGCAAGAGGCCGAACTCACGATCTACGCCGGGCAACAAGGCTATTTCCTCCCGTTCGCCGACGCGCTCGCCGGAAGCGAAACCTACGGCGCGGGCCGCTACCTCGAACCCGAGCCGATCGGCCGGGGCAAGTTCCTCGTGGACTTCAACTACGCCTATAACCCTTATTGCGCGTATAACGATCGTTGGGCGTGCCCCTTGCCCCCGCGCGAGAACCGGCTGAAAGTGCCGATCCGCGCCGGAGAGAGGCTGTTTCATGAGTGACCGCCCCGAAATCTTTTGGGAACTCACCCGCAGTATTTGCCCGGTCTGCGCCCGCGTCGTTGACGCCCAGATTCTTTTTCGCGACAACCGGGTGATCATGCGTAAGCGTTGCCCGGAGCACGGCTGGTTCGAGGCGCTCACGTTCAACGACGCGGAGTTGTACGTGTCTTCGGCCCGCTACAATAAGCCGGGCACGCTCCCGCTGGAGTTTGCCGCCGAGGTCGCCGAGGGTTGCCCGCACGACTGCGGCCTGTGCCCGGAACACAAACAGCACGCCTGCCTGGGCCTGATCGAAGTCAACACGGCCTGCAACCTGGCCTGCCCGCTGTGCTTCGCCGACGCCGTGTCAACGCATTCGTTGACACCCGGCGCGAGCCACACGCCGCACAGTTACGAACTCACTTACGAGCAGGTGGACTACATGCTCGACCGCTTCGTCGCCGCCGAGGGCAATCCGGAAGTGGTGCAGTTCTCCGGCGGCGAGCCGACGATCCACCCGCGCATTCTCGATTTCGTCGAACTCGCTCAGTCGAAGCACATCAAGTACGTCATGCTCAACACCAACGGGATACGGATTGCCCGCGATGAGCGTTTCCTCGCGCGGCTGGCCGAACTCAAGCCCCACATCTATCTGCAATTCGACGGTTTCGACGAGCGGACGGACGCGACCATCCGGGGCAAGAAAGGGTTGGTGAAAGACAAACTGCGCGCCCTCGACCGGCTGGCCGAGGCCGGACTGCGCGCCGTGCTGGTGATGGCCCTCGAGCGCGGCGTCAACGAGCACGAGGTCGGCGAGGTGATTCGCTTCGGCCTCGAGCACCCCGCCGTGTTCGGCGTGACCATCCAGCCGGCCTTCCATTCAGGCCGGTTCATGCCCTTCGATCCGCTGCAGCGTATGACCATCCCGGATGTGCTAGGACTCATCGAAACGCAGGCCGGAGAACATTTCGTCCGCAATGACTTCGTGCCCATCCCGTGCTGTTTTCCGACCTGCAACTTCGTCACTTACGCTTACGTGGATCACGGCCACGTCACGCCGTTGCCCCGCGTACTCAACGTGGATGACTACCTCGACTACCTCGCCAACCGCACCCTGCCCGATCTATCGGTGGACGTGCAGCGGGCACTGGAGGGGCTGTGGTCGTCGTCGGCCGTGCCCGGCACGGAGCGGGCCGCCGGGCAGTTCAATTGCGCCGCGTGCAATCTGGGGATGGGCTTGCCGACCGATCTGGGCACGCTGTCCGAGCGCATTTTCATGGTCGTGATCAAAGACTTCCTCGACCGCTGGACGTTCAACGTCAAGACGTTGATGAAGTGCTGTGTCGAGGTGCTCGTGCCCGACGGGCGGATGATCCCGTTCTGCGCCTACAACAATGTGGGCTACCGGGAGCAGATCCGCGCCGCGCTGGCCGCGCATCCGGGCGCAATCGGCCCCGGCTCGCTCGGCCCGATCTCGCCGAATGGGCATGGTCGCGTTGCGCAGGCCCGGCAGAGTGTGCTCCGGTGATTGCTGTCAAGACCGAACCGGAATTGCCGGCGCACGCCGTCAAGAGTTGCTGTGCCAAGTTCTACGCCAGCGACGCCGCCCGGCTATTACTCGGCGATTCGTTTCACCCCGGCGGCAAGCGGCTGACCGAACGGCTGGGGCAAGCGCTTCATCTCGGCCCCGCCGACCGCGTGCTCGACGTGGCCTGCGGCGACGGACAGGCCGCGCTGGTTCTGGCGAAGCAGTTTGGTTGTTCGGTCGTGGGGATTGATTACAGCGCAGACAACATTCGCCGGGCGACACAGGCGGCCC
>JACQED010000542.1 GCA_016200785.1 Chloroflexota bacterium | reverse complement strand
GCGAGAACTTGCCGGTCTTTGTGACGGCGACGGATTTGTTGAGTTGGGAGAGGAGGGACTCGAGAGAGGGGTTGGTCATTGAGAGGGACTCCTGAGTATCATTTCTTCGAGAGTAGTTCGCTCAAGTCTGCAACGGGTGAGCGATAACCCTGTTCAATCATTCGGTGCAACCATATGTTTGCCTGTTCCAGCGACATCAGTTGACGTTCAACTGCAAGCGTGAGACAGCCGAGTGTCCCCGAAATTTCGACGTTCAATTCCGTGGCGTATTTGCGCGCCGCCGCATCGTCGCTGAGGAACAGCCAGCCGCGTTCTTTGGCGATCGCGATGGACGATGCTTCTCCTCTGTGGAGTTTCGGCGGGACAGAGCCGAACAGACGAAGTTCGGCCTCGCCGGTCATAGTTGCCAGCTCGATCCAGCCTTGCTCGGCGAAGGGCTTGAGGATGGTCTCGATGCCCGCGTAGAATTCGTACCCCTCTTCCAGCCCAGCCTTTATCTCCTCATGCACTTCGGCTGAGACGACTAGGCGCTCAAACAGACGGCGCAGAAGATCAAGTTGGCCGATGGAAGCGAAATTCGAGATGACCGTGGTGTTGGCAATGATACTCATGCCAGATGTTGTCGGAGGGCGGTAACCTCGGCTTTGGCCTCTCCTAGCGTTTCCGGGCCGAGCCGCAGAGGAACGCCCTGTTCAAGCAGAAGCTCGCGCATCTGTTGCCAACTCACGCCAGCCAGATGAGCGGCCTTCGCTAGCGAAATATCATCGTGCCGATAGCGATGAATGGCAACTCTTACCCGGAGATCGGGACGCGAGCGCAGAAGATGGCGGAGCGCATCCTGTACAACCGATTGCTCGCTGTCATACGCTTTGGCGTCAATGAGGTCTTTTATCGTGAGTAATCCCATAGCGCACCTTCCAGTTCTGCAAAGCCAGCCGCGTAGTGTCTTGAATTATACCCCAGTCGGGAGAACGGGCCATGTTGAGCGGCCAGAGGAAACCTTCTGTCGGGCGGACGGAATGAACCAGTCACGTTACGAGATTTGCCCATTTCCCCCCGCCGTCCTATAATCCCCCTCGATGAAACTCTCACGCCGTTTGTCTCTCACTCTTTCGCTGCTGCTTCTCTTCGTCCTTCCTGCTTCCATCCTCCCCGCGCGTGTCCTCGCTCAAAACAAAACCCTCGTCTGGCGGCGCTACGACGTGGATATTACCGTCATGCCGAGCGGCGATATGCGAGTCGTCGAGACGCAGGAGATCGAATTTCTCAGCGGAACGTTCACTCAAGGATACGCCGTCATCCCGAGTCTCAGAACAGATGAGATCACGGACTTCAGCGTCCGCGAAGGTGATCGGGTTTACCGCAAGACCGACTCGGACACTGGTGCGCCGCCCTACACTTTCTACGTCCTTTACGGCAATGGAGGCGTGGATTGGTTCTTCCCCAAGACCGGGCCGAGCATCCACACGTATGAGTTGGCTTACACGGTGAAGGGCGGCATCCCGCAATATCCCGCGGGTGATGAACTGCAATGGAAAGCTGTGACGAGCGAACACGACTTCGATGTTCTCGCCTCGAAGATTACCATTCACCTGCCTCCCGGCGGCTTGCCAATTCAGGGCCGCATCGTCGCCTTCAGCCCGGCGGGCATCGCGTGGGAAACGCCGGACCAAACGACCGTTGTGTTCACGGCGACTCGCGCTCTACACCTCAACGAAGGGATCGAGATCGGCGTCGCCTTCAAGCACGGCGCGATCGCCGCGCCGCCTCCCCAGTGGCAGACAGCTTACGATCGCGAAAAAGCGAAGCAGGACATACTCAATTTGATTTCGGGCCTGACGACGGCGCTGGCCTTGCTCGCTGTTCCGCTCGGACTGTTTCTCCTTTGGTACCTCGCCGGACGCGATCCGGCTGTGGGCGTCGTGCCGGAATACATCGCCGAGCCGCCGTCCGATCTGCCGCCGGGCGTCATCGGGACTCTGATTGACGAAAAGGCAGACACGCCCGACGTGGTGGCGACGCTCGTCGATCTGGCGCGGAAGGGCGCGCTGACCGTCGAGGAGAACGCGAAGCCCGGCGAGTTCGGCTCGGTCAAGCGCGACTACGAACTCAAGAAACTGCCGATGCCCGACGGCCTGGCCCCGTACGAACAAACGCTATACAACGCGCTATTCGGCAAACAAGAGAGCCGCACAGTAGATTCGCTGGCAGGGTCGCTGTACGCCGACTTCGAGCGCATCCGCAAACAGTTGTATGAAGAGGTCGTCAAGCGCGGCCTTTTCCGCGCCAACCCTGAGACGACGCGTTCCTTGTATCGCAACGTCGGCATCGCCGGCATATTTGTCTTTGGCATCGCGGGCTTCTGCGTCATCCCTCTGTTCGGCGTCGAGGCCGCTGCCTTCCCGTGCACGGCAGGCGTGCTGGTCCTCGGGTCGATTGCGCTCATGGTTCTGGCCAACCGGATGCCGGCCAAGACGCGCAAGGGCGCAGGCGAAGCGGCGAAGTGGGGCGCGTTCCGCACCTATCTCGCCAACATTGACAAGTACCGCGATCTGAAAGAGGCCACCGATCAATTCGAGAAGTATCTGCCCTACGCGATTGCGTTTGGCCTCGATCGGCGTTGGGTGACGATGTTCTCGAAAGTGGAAGCGACGCCGTTGCCGCGCTGGTACGTCCCGCGCTACGCGCCGTGGCCCATGCGCGATCCGGGCGTCGGCGCGCCGAAGACGATGGCCGCGCCCTCGGCGGGAGGGGCGGCGGGCGTCCCGTCGCTGTCACAAGTTGGGCAGGGGATGGCGGGCAGTTTGCAATCGTTCAGCGATGGCTTGGTCACGATGCTCAACTCGACCGCACGCACGTTGAACATCCAGCCGGCTTCGACCACCAGCGGTTCGTACGTCGGTGCGGGGAGTCGCGGCTACAGCGGCGGCAGTTTCCGAAGTTTCGGCGGAGGGTTCCGTTCTGGCGGCGGCGGTGGTGGCGGGGCGCGAGGATTCCGGTAAGCGATGCGAAGCGGACCGATTCTCGGCGGCGTCCTGCTCGTTGGCGGGATCATCGTGGGACTCGGCGGCGGCGCGTGGCTGGTCGTCAACGCCCTTTCGCCGCAGAGCGGCCTGAGTGCGGGCGGCGCGATCCTCGGCGCGATTCTGGTCGTCGCCATCACCCTGCCGACGCTGATCGTCGGCGGCTTTCTCCTGGTTCAGGGCGGGCGCGAGGCGGCGGAGGCCAAACGCGATCAAGAAGCCGGAGTCAAACAACGCCGACTGCTTGACATGGTCAAGACGCGCGGCCAAGTGCCCATATCCGATCTGGTATTCGAACTCAAATCCACGCGCACCGAGATTCAGCAGTGGGTCCACGATCTGGTGGGGATGGGCATCTTCAGCGGATACGTGAATTGGGACGAGGGGATTCTTTACTCGGCTGAGGCGTCGCAACTGCGTAACTTGACGAGGTGCAAACATTGCGGGGGTGAGGTACAATTGGCGGGCAAGGGAGTTGTGCGGTGCGGATACTGCGGCACCGAGTATTTTCTGCCCTGAACGGACGATAATCCAACAAGGAGAATTTGCCAATGAGCGATCTATTCAGCAAAGTTACCGGCGAACAAAATATTGTCGAAAGACTGGTGAGCAAGATACCGGGCTTCAGCGGTTACCAAGAGAAGGAAAACCGCCGCGCGGCCGATAAGTTGCTCCGTCAGGAAGTTGCCCGCCGGTACGAAGAACAGTGGGCGCGTATTTCACAGATTCAAAACGATCTGGTCAGCGCGGGCAAGATTGATCTGCT
>JACQED010000031.1 GCA_016200785.1 Chloroflexota bacterium | reverse complement strand
GTGTCGCCGGTCGGCTCGATCTTGATCACGATACGGCGAGGGCCGGGAACAAAGTCGGAGGCGGAGGCGGGCGTGAATGGGACGGGTGACGCCCGCTCGCTTCGCTCGGGGTGCTCCGCAAGGTGACGCGTGTCGGGTGTCGAGGCCGCGGACGGCTCGCGAATCGCGATGGCCGGAGCGGACGTGACCAATGCGACGGGGCGCGCCTCAGGCGATGGGGCCGCCATTTGCGCCGGGACAGATGCGGCGGCGGTGAACTGTTCGAACTTCGCCGCGTCGCCGTTGCCCCCGCCGCCGGCGTCGGCCGGCGGGCCGAACATCCAATTGTCGTCGGACGGAAACTCGTCCCATGAATCGGGCGGCGGCGGAACAGCTTCTCGGGCCGGGCGAGGCGGGGCGGCGCGAGGCGGCGAGGCAATAGATTTTCGTTGGGGCTGCGCCGCGCGGGAATCCTGTGAAACTGCGATCTCGCGGCTGATGGAGTCGGCAAGTATCTTCGCCTCGTTGCCTTTGGCGTCCACCCGCCCGGTGACGACAATGATTTGATCCACGGCGAGCCAGTGGGACGCCTCCCTCCAGACCTTCGGGAAGAGCAGGCATTCGATCGCGCCCTGCAGGTCTTCGAACGTGACGTACGCCATCGGATCGCCCTTCTTCGTCTGATGGTGACGGATGTGGGTGACGATGCCGGCGAGGGTGACGCGCTGGCCGTTTTGCTCCTCGCTCAGTTGGCGGCTGTAAGCGGTGACGATGGATTCGAGATCGTTCATCACCGGGGCGAGCGGGTGATCGGTGACGTAGACGCCGACCAGTTCTTTTTCCCAGGCGAGGATTTCTTTGCGCGGCGCTTCGTTCCCCCCTTCTCTCTCCCCCTTCGAGGGCGAGGCGGAGGGCGTTAGGCCGATCGTGTCGCGCACGCCGGTGGCCGCGCCGAACAGGCTCATCTGCCCGATCTCTTTGGCTTTGTGGTGCGCCGCGCTGACGCCGAAGATTTTATCCAGGGCGTCGAGCAGGGCCTGGCGCGGGCCGAAAGCCGAGAGCGCGCCAACTTTGATCAGGCACTCCAGCGCGCGCCGCTGAACCTGGCGCAAGTCCACCCGCCGGGCGAAGTCTTCAAGGTCGGCAAAGGCGCCGCCAGCCTGACGCGCGCCGAGAATCGTCTGCACCGGGCCTTCGCCCACGTTTCTGATCGCGCCGAGGCCGAATCGGATGGCGTGGCGGATGGCAGGTGGCGGGTGGCGGGTGGCGCCCACTGCCGGCAACGAAGACTCGTCTTGTATCGTGAAGTCGAGGC
Organism: Chloroflexota bacterium; assembly: GCA_016200785.1. Classification (GTDB taxonomy): domain Bacteria; phylum Chloroflexota; class Anaerolineae; order Anaerolineales; family JACQED01; genus JACQED01. The sequence continues at coordinate 9,898 of JACQED010000031.1, read as the reverse complement.
CGGAGCGATTGACGTCGGGCGGCAGAATGTCGATGCCCATACGTTTGCACTCGGCGGTGTAGAGCGCAACTTTGTCGGTATTGTTGCGCTCGACCGACAACAGGGCGGTCATGTATTCGACCGGGTAGCGGGACTTGAGGTAAGCCGTCTGCGCGGTGATGACAGCGTAGTCTGCGGCATGTGATTTGTTGAATCCATACCTGGCAAACTCCTCCCAGTCGTCAAAGATGCTGCCGGCAATATCCTGGCGGATGCCGCGTTCCACCGCGCCCCCGACGAACTGTTCGCGGTGGGCCATCAGTTTTTCTTTGATCTTCTTGGCAATGGCCTTGCGCAGTTCGTCCGACTCGGACATGGTGTACCCGGCCAGTTCAACGGCGGCGCGCATGATCTGTTCCTGATAGACCGGGATGCCATAGGTATCCTCGAAGATCGGCTTAAGGGCCGGGTGGAGATAGGACACCTGCTCTTCGCCGTGCATCCGCTTGATGTAGGTCGGGATAAAGTCAATCGGGCCGGGACGATAGAGCGCCACCATAGCGATGATGTGATCGAGGCGTGTCGGCTTCATTTCAGCGAGATAACGCCGCATGCCCGATCCTTCCACCTGGAAAATCCCGGCGACCTCGCCCTTGCCCAGCAACTCGTAAATCTTGGGGTCGTCTGTCGGGATCGTGTCGAGGTCGAGTCTGACGCCGTGCCGCTGTTCGATCAACTCACACGCGCGGGCCATGACGGTGAGCGTGGCCAGCCCGAGGAAGTCCACTTTGAGCAGGCCGAGGCTCTCGATAATGGACATCTCGAACTGTGTCACCGATTTGATGATGCTGTCTTCGGGGGCGCCTTTGGTGGGGCGGTGCAGAGGCACGTACTCGATGGTCGGCTTATCGGCGATGATCACGCCGGCGGCGTGGGTGCCGGCGTTGCGGGCCACGCCCTCCAGTCGGGAGGCGGTGTCGATCAATTCGCGCAGGTAGTCGGCGCTGTTGTAGGCCTCTTTGAATTTCTCTTCCTGTTCGAGCGTCTCGCGGAGGGTGGTGGGCTTGCCGGGGATGGCCGGGATGAGTTTGGCGACGCGATCCACCTCGGGTAGCGGGATGTCGAGGACGCGGCCCACGTCGCGGATGGCGGCGCGGGCGGCCATCGTGCCGAAGGTGATGATCTGCGCGACTTTGTCCTCGCCGTATTTGCGCACGGTGTATTCGAGCATCTCCCAGCGCCGGTCGTCCTGAAAGTCAAGGTCAATGTCGGGCATCGAAACGCGGCCGGGATTGAGGAAGCGCTCGAAGATGAGACCGCTGTCAATAGGATCGACCAGCGTAATGCCCAGGCAATACGCCACCATCGAGCCGGCGGCCGAGCCGCGCGCGTTGTACCAGATGCCTTTTTCGCGCGCGAAGCGGCACAGGTCCCACACGATGAGGAAGTACGTGTCGAACCCCATCGCATGGATCACGTCGAGCTCGTAATCCAGCCGTTCGCGTACCGCGCGTTGCTTCTCTCCCGAGACGGCCGAGAAGCGCTCGTCGCGCCCCGCCTCGCACAAATGGCGAAGGTAAGTATCGGCCGTGAAGCCGTCGGGAACTTCGAAAGCCGGCAGGTGGTAGCCTTTGAAGTCGAGATCGACTGAGCAGCGCTCGGCGATGGCGAGTGTGTTGGCGATCGCTCCCGGCACTTCGCGGAAGAGACGATTCATCTCCTCCGGCGAACGCAGATAAAACGACGTGTCGCTCATCCGCATCCGATCTTCCTGCGAGCGCAGCGAGCCGGTCTGGATGCACAGCAGAACGTCGTGCAGGGGCGCGTCCTCGGCCCGCAGATAGTGCACGTCGTTGGTGGCAACGTACTGCGCGTTGTAGCGCGGGCCGAGTTCGAGCAGAGCCTTGTTGACCCCGGCCAGTTCGGGGATGTCGTGCTGTTGGACTTCGATAAAGAAATTGTCGCGCCCGAAGACCTCGAAGTACCAGTCCAGCTTGCGCCGGGCCTCTTCCATGCGGCCTTCGACGATGGCTCTAGGCACCTCGCCGGACATACAGCCGGTCGTGCAGATAAGTCCTTCGGCGTGCCCGGCGAGGAAGTCGTGGTCAATGCGGGGGTTGTAGTAAAAGCCATCGAGTTGCGACGCGGTGGCGATGTTCAACAGGTTGCGGTAGCCGGCGTCGTTCTGCGCCAGCAGAAGCAGGTGAAATGACTTGCGATCCTCGTTGTGGTCGCGGTCGCGCATCCCGCGCGCGGCCATGTACGTCTCGACCCCGACGATCGGTTTTATCCCGGCCTGCTTGCACGCCCGGTAGAATTCGATCGTCCCGAACATCGTTCCGTGGTCGGTGATCGCCAGCGCCGGCATGTTCAACTCCGTGGCGCGGGCGACGAGTCTGTCGATCTTGCTCAAGCCATCGAGCAGTGAGTATTCGGTGTGAACGTGGAGGTGGGCGAAGGACATGGCGGAGGCAAGGAATGGGAGGTGGGAAGTGGGAGGTCGGAGGTCGGATTTAGTCGTCAATCTTCAGTTATCGTCGATCAGTTGTCAGTCGGTTGTATTGCCGAACAACGAATGGAGAGGAAGAGGAAGCGCGCGAAGAATTATAGCACTATTGGGCCGGGGCGCGACTTAAAATCTCCACCCTCTGACCTCTGGCCTCCCGCCCCCGACCTTTGACCTCTCCCCTCCCACGTCCCATCTCTCACCTCCCACCTCCCATCCACTTCTCCACCACCCTCCCCACGATCGCCGTCATCCACCTCACCTCATCCCAATCAATCTGCGCCGGGGTATCGTTCGGCGTGTGATAGTGCGGATACGGCATTTTGCTGAACATGAGGCCGGGGATGCCCAGCCGGGTATACGGCCAGTGGTCGCCGAACGTTGTTTCGGGGAAATCACGGATGGCCGCGCCGGTGTAGCCGATCTCGCGCGCCGCTTCGGCGGCCATCGCGCGCGCAACGGCAGGACCGCCGGAGATGTAAAGCCCCTCAGTGCGCGGGCCGACGATGTCGGGCGAAACAACGCCCCGGCACAGCGCCTTCACCGTCGGCCAACGAGTCACTACGTCGAACAGAGATCCCATCAGCCCCTCTTCTTCGGCGGCGAAGGAGACGAAGCGTAGCGTGAGAGGAAAATGCTGGCCGCGCCAACAGCGCGCGAGTTCGAGGAGCGTGGCTACTCCCGCCGCATTGTCCGCCGCGCCGGAATACCATGCGTCGTAGTGGGCGGCCAATTGAATATACTCGCGCCGCGCGCCGCAAATCTCCCCGACGACGTTCGCGCACCTTCCGATCACATAACGACTCTCGACCGCAAGATTCATCTCTGCCCCACGTCGGGCCGCCTCTCGCAGTGCCGCGCCCGTCTCACGCGACACGGCGAAGATTGGAATCCTGCCGAAGATTTGCGCCGTCCCCGCTTCAATTTCCGCGCCGACCGGGTTCGCGAGAATCACGCCCGCCGCGCGAGACTTCTCGGCGCGCAGAACTGTGCGGCGGCGATAGATCACGCCGGCCTCGGCGAAGTGAATCTTGCCACGCAGGTCGGCTGGCGAACATCGAGCGTAGTCTTCCGCCGTGCCCGCGCCGAGATCGAGGAGAGGCGCGGTGAGACCGGCGCGCGGCGTCGAGGCCGATCCGTGCAGCGCGAGGGCCGGGAGTTCGCGTCCGTCCACAGACAGCCGGCCCGATCCGATCCAACGCGGGTAGAAGATGCGTTGATGGTGGACACGGTCGAGGCCGACGGCGCGGAATTGATCTGTAACCCAGTCGCGCGCGATCGCTTCGCCGGGCGCGCCGCCGAGGCGAGGGGAGAGGCAGGAGAGGGAGGTGGTGTCGAGGCGGAGGCGGTCAACGTCGAGGTGGTTGGGGCGCATGGGAGGCGGCTGGTCAGCGGATAAGCGGATGGGTCAGGGTGGGATGAATTCCTCCGCTAACCCGCTGCCTCTCCGCTAACCAGCCCCGTCTTCGTCACTTCCGTCCTCGCCCCCCTCCTCCCCAACTCCGCAAAAAACGCCTCCGGCTCGACGGCCACTTCCGGCGCGAGCACACCTTGACGCTCGACGCGGCCATCTGCCAGCCAGCGCGCGACGATGGCCGGCGGCGAGGCGACGAGAAACGTGCCGCCGGAGATGTTCCATTCTTTTTTCGGCCACGCGGTCGTGTCAATCCGCAGAGTCACCTCACGCCCGTCCTTCGTCCCGCGCGCTTCGGTGGCGATGTCTTTGAAGCCGAGACTGCCGTGCTTCTCACTGGCGGGCGCATGGGCGAGGGCTTTCATCAAAACGTCGCGCGGCTTCACGCGGACGGCCTGCCGGGTCGAGGCCGCTGCGCCGATCTTCGCGTCGGCGGACAGCGTGCGGACTTCCGAGAGGATCGGCACTTCGCCAGTCACCTCGATTGGATCGGCGGACATCAGGCCGAGGTTCGCAAGGAACTTCAACTGCTCGAAGGCTTTCTCGGAGTAGCCGAAGGCGGTGATTTTGAAAAAGCACTCTTTGATGCCTTTGTTCTTCAGCGAATGCGGGATGGTCGCGACTTCGGAGTGCAGGCTGAGGTGCGTCCTGGCGTAGCCGATCGGCTCACGAAAGGGATAGTGTTCTGCCTCGGACACTGGCGCGACTTCCAGAAACTCGCCGTCGCGAAAGACCATCGCCGGCTGCGTGATCTCGTCGAAGATCGTTTGCAGGGTGTAGGCCGGGGCGAGCGAGTCGCCCACGTCGGGCGTCGCGCCGTTGTAGATGCGGATCGAGTCAACGGTGTCGAGTTGCGCGCCGAGATACCCGGCGTGAACGTTGGCGATGCCGGGGCACGAGCCGAGGCCGAGGATCGCCGTCAGCCCGGCGTCGCGGAACGCGCCGTCGAGTTCGAGTTGCCTGCGCGTCATGTGGAACAGGCCACCCAGGTCAACGTAGTGAACTTTGGCCTCGAGGCAGACGCGCATCACGTCGAGATTGAAGTAGTAGTTGACGCTGTTGATGCAACAACCCGCGCCGCGCAGAAGCGCCGTGAGGCCCGGCGCATCCGTCACGTCGGCGCGCGCGGCTTTCGCCTTGCCGCCCAGCCCCGCCGCCACCGCCTTCGCCGCCGCCTCGTCAATGTCGGCGACGACGATCTCACCCACCTCGCCGTAATCCGCGAGGTCGCGACAGATCACCCTCCCGATCATCCCGGCGGCGCCGAGAACGACGATCTTCATAGGTTCTTCTCCGAATGCGGAATGATTGGAGTATACTTCAATTCGCCGCGTTCACGATCCTTCTGCCGACAGACTCGCGCGGCACATCCGCCGTGCCGAAGGCAATTCGCCGACCAACGCCTCTATGCTCCGCACCCGCTACCTTCGCATCGTCCTCTTCTTCGCCCGCGTCATCCTCAACGTCATCTTCTGGGATTTGGCCCTGCGCCGCATCGGCTTGAGAGGCATCGCAGAACACACGGCGCAGAGACGCTACACCGACGCCGCGCGTCGCTTCCGCGCCCTCGCCATTCGCATGGGCGGCGTGCTGATCAAGGTCGGGCAGTTCCTCTCGGCGCGGGTGGACGTGCTGCCGGAATACGTCACGCGCGAACTCGCCGACCTGCAAGACGAAGTTCCTCCCGAAAAATTCGCCGACATCCGCGCCGTGCTCGAAAGCGAACTCAAAGGCACGGTCGGCGAGAAGTTCGCCGCCCTCGACGAAATGCCGCTGGCGGCGGCCTCGCTCGGCCCGGCCCACCGCGCTCAACTGCTCACCGGCGAGAGAGTCGTCGTCAAAGTCCAGCGCCCCCGCATCGAGCGGCTTATCGAAACCGATCTCGCCGCGCTGCGCACCGTCGTCTCGTGGCTCAAGCGTTACCCGCCCATCCGCCGCCGCGCGGACGTCGAGGCGCTGTTGTCCGAATTCAGCCGGACGCTGTGGGAGGAAGTGGATTACGTGGCCGAGGGGCGCAACGCCGTGCGCTTCAAGGAAATGTTCGCCGACGATCCCGGCGTGCGCGTTCCGCGCCTTTACGCCGAACTTTCTACGAAGCGGGCACTCGTCCTCGAAGATGTCTACTTCATCAAAATCACCGATTACGAGGCGATCGCCGCCAGCGGAGTGGATCGCGCCGAGATCGCCGACCGGCTTTTCAAAACGTATCTGCGTCAAATCTTCGAGGAGGGATTCTTCCACGCCGACCCGCATCCGGGGAATCTGTTTGTCGAACCTCCCTCACCCCCTGCCCCCCTCTCCCAAGGGGAGAGGGGGAGCGTACCCCCTTCTCTCTCCGCTTCGGGGAGAGAAGGGGGATGGGGGGATGAGAGGGGTCAGGGATGGAGATTGGTCTTCGTAGATTTCGGCATGGTGGGCCGCGTCGCGCCGGAGATGAAGGCCGGACTGCGCGATCTGGCGGTGGCGGTGGGCACACGCGACCCGGCCGGCGTAGTTCAAGCCTATCGCCGACTCGGCGTTCTGCTCCCCTCGGCCGATCTCGACCGACTGCGCGAAGTGGAAACGGCGGTCTTCGACCGCTTCTGGGGCAAGACGATGAACGAGCTGCGCAATATCAACCGGCGCGAGTTCCGCGAGATGACGCACGAGTTCCGCGACGTGCTGTACGAGATGCCGTTCCAGATTCCCGAAGACCTGATCTTCCTCGGGCGGTGTGTGGCGATCCTCTCCGGCATGTGCACCGGCCTCAACCCGGAATTCAACTTGTTCGAGGGCCTCGCGCCGTTCGCGCGCCGACTACTGGCCGAGGAGGCCGGCGAGGGATTGGATTACTGGCTCGATCGACTGATCGAGCTGGGGCGGCGGCTGGTCGGCCTGCCGGCCCGGCTGGACTCGGCGCTGACGAAACTGGAACGCGGCGAAGTGTCCGTCGTGACGCGCAGTTCGCCGGCCGAGGCGCGGCGCATGGATCGCCTGACGGCGGCGATCAACCGCCTCGTGGCCGGCGCGATCTTCGCCGCGCTGTTAGCCGTCGGGGCGCAGCTGTATTTGAACGAGGAGCGAACGCTTGGCGCGATCGGGCTGGCCGGGGCGCTGGCGGTGCTGGGGTGGGTGGTGTTCGGGGGAAGATGAATGGGACGCGGATTCGCGAGAATCAATCAAATTGCTGATCCTATCCGCGTGAATCCGCGTTTTTCCGCGTCCCCTAGTTCTTTTCCCCTTCTTCCATCCGATCGAGCGCGTGGTCAATCAGACTCCGCGCGGCCTTGAGCAACTCTTTGCGCGCCGCCCGGCGATGCTCGATGAACCCCGGCGGGAACAGAGTCTCGAAACTCTTCCGCATCTCCTCGCGCGCCGCCTTCAAATGCTCGCGCGTTTCCTCGGGGATGCGATATTTCTTCTCCCGCGGTTCTTCGTTTTTCTCGGCCATGATTGCCTCCATTTCCCTCGCCGCCATCGTCCAAAGAGATTATACGCCTTGAAAGAGACGTGTGTCAATCGCAGTCCTCCTGGGAGAGGGCTGGGCTGAATTTATCTGATGTGTAGCCGCGCCGCAGTTGCGATATAATCCGCCAAATGAAAGTTGAATCTCCACGACGCAGCCGGCGGCTCATCGCGGCGATCGTCGTCGGAGCGATCCTCGCGGCTTGCCAGCCAGCGCCGATTGCAACGCCAACGCTTCAGCCATCCGTCCCGCTCAGCCCAACGCGCGCCGTGACGCCGAACTCACCGATCGTGCCTACACCCACGACCGGGCCTGCCTCGACTCACATGACATTGCGCCTGTGGACGAGTCCCGAGGCCGCCCCCGGCAATCAGACGCCGGGAGGGCCGGCGCTCGCCGGGCAACTGGTTGCGTTCGAGGCGGCGAACCCCGGCGTAACGGTCGAGGTGCGCGTGAAAAAGGCGAGCGGCGTCGGCGGCCTGCTCGACTTTCTCCGCACCGGCTCGGCGGCGGCGCCCGCCGTCCTGCCGGACGTCATCGCTCTCAGTCGCGACGACCTCGTGGCGGCCGCGAACGATCGCCTGATCCAGCCGCTCACCCCATTGCTTCCCGCCGATTCCCTCTCGGACTTCTATCCCATGACAGTGGCGGCCGGGCGCGTCGGCGATCAACTCTACGGCCTTCCTTTTTCAGCCGACGCCATTGTGCTCGTCTATCGCACCGAAATCCACTCGACGCCGCCGTTAGCCTGGAGCGACGTCCTCACACCTACCGGTGCGCTTCTCATTCCGGCCGGCGACCCGCTCGGCCTCGTGACCCTCCAGCAATACATCGCCATCGGCGGAAGCCTGACGGACTCGAATGGAAAACCCGCGCTCGACCCGGTGGCGTTGGCGCAGGTTCTCGCTTTTTATCAATCGGCGGTGCAGGCCGGCATATTGCCGTCGAATGCCGGCGACTATGCCGATGCCTCGGCGGCGTGGGCCGCCTACCGCGAACACCGCGCCGCGCTGGCCGCCGCGCCTGCGACTCTGTTCCTGCGCGAACGCGATCGCGCCCCGGCGACGGGAGTGACACTTCTCCCCACACGCGACGGCAACCCGCTCGCCCTCGGCGCCGCGTGGAGTTATGCCCTCGTCACGACAGATGCCGCGCGACAGCCGTCGGCGATGGCATTGATGCAGTGGCTCACCGCGCCGCGCAACGTCGGCGATTGGTCGCTGGCGGCTGGCGTCTTGCCGCCGCGATCCAATGCGCTGGACGCCTGGCCCGACAAGTCTTTGGCCGCTTTCGCGAGCCGCGTGATGTCGGCGGCGATTCTGCAACCCGACCCGGCGACGCTGGCCGTGCTCGGCCCGCCCATCCAGCAATCGGCGACCGACGTGATCGCCGGACGCATCTCGCCCCAAGCCGCGGCCGAGCGTGCGGCGGCGGCGGTAGTCGGAAAATGACCCCTCCGCTGTGGCACGATCGTTTACATCACGCCGCCGAACTTCGGCAAGCCGCGCTCGCCGCCGTCAACCCGGCCGAGGCCGTTCGCCGGCATCTAATGCGCGAAGAGGATGCGATCGTCGCGGGCGGCGAGCGTGTGCCTCTCGCTCCCGGCGCACGCGCCTTCGTCGTCGGCGCGGGGAAAGCCGGAGTCGCGATGGCCGAGGCGGCGCGCGCGATTCTCGGCCCACGGCTGATCGGCGGCTGTCTCTCCGTCCCGCGCCTCCCCGACCGCGACCTCGCGCCGCTCCAATTCATTCGCGGCGGCCACCCCGTGCCCGACGATGGCACGCTGGCCGCCGGCCGGCGCATCGCCGAAATCCTCGCGGAGACACGCCCCGACGATGTGGTCGTCGCGCTCATCTCCGGCGGCGGCTCGGCGTTGCTGGAACTGCCGCTCGCCGGCATCACGCTGGCCGACCTGCAAGCGACGACGCACGCGCTTTTGCGCTGTGGCGCGACGATCGTCGAACTCAATTGCGTCCGCAAATCTCTCTCGCAGATCAAAGGCGGCGGCCTGGCGCGCATGGCTGCGCCCGCGAGAGTGATCGGCCTGATCCTCTCCGACGTAGTCGGCGACCCGCTCGACGTGATCGCCTCCGCCCCCACCCTGCCTGAGTCCGCCTCGCCCGCCGATGCGCTCTCGGTGTTCGAGCGTTACGGAATCGCCGAGTCGATCCCGCCATCCATTATCAATAGTCTTCGGCAATCAGTTTTCAATCGTCAGTCAATCCGCAATCCGCAATCGCCAATCACAAATCGAATTATCGGCTCCAACACCCTCGCCGCCCTCGCCGCCGTCGAGCGTGCTGCGTCGCTGGGCTTCAACTCGCTGCTCCTGTCAACTTTCGTCGAAGGTGAGGCCCGCGAGGTCGGGCGAGTCGTGGCCGGATTAGCAAAAGGCATTCGGCGTTATAATCAGCCTTTCGCGCCGCGGGCGGGCCTCGTGCTGGGCGGCGAAACGACAGTGACCATTCGCGGAGACGGAGTCGGCGGGCGCAATCAGGAACTGGCGCTGGCCGCCGCGATCGCGCTGGAGGGCTGGGAGCGCGTGATGGTGATG
>JACQED010000569.1 GCA_016200785.1 Chloroflexota bacterium | reverse complement strand
TCGCCCGTCGGTGGCCGGATCGGCCGCCAGCGATTACTGGCCGTGGTGGACGCGCCTGGCCAACGCCTTCGGCAGCCCCAACCGCGTGTCGGCCACGCACATCTGCAACTGGCATCGTGACTCAGGCTCGTCGTATACCTATGGCCGCGGCCTGCCCTGGCCGCACTTTGAAGAAGCCGGCTGCGTCATTCTGTGGGGACACAATCCTCAAGCGACGTGGATTCCCCACGCGATCCGTGCGCGCCGGGCCCAACGTCGGGGGGCGCGCCTGATCGTCATTGACCCACGCCGCACCGGCATCGCCGGCAAAGCGGACCTGTGGGTGCCGGTGAGGCCAGGGACGGATGGCGCGCTGGCGCTGGGCTTGATCCACCTGATGATCGCCGAAGGGATGTACGATCAAGCGTTTACCCGTGACTGGACGAACGGGCCATTGCTCGTGCGCGAGGACACCGGCGATTTCTTGCGCGAAGCCGATTTGATCCCCGGCGGCGCTCCCGCTCGCTATGCAGCCTGGGACGAGACGACCGGGGAACGAGTGACCTATGACCCGGCAGCCCTCGGCTTCCATTCGTTGGGAGAACAAGACCTCCGCCCGGCGGCCACGCCGAGGCTGAGTGGCCGCGATCGAGTGCGGCTGGCCTCCGGCGAGACGATCGCCGTCGCCACTGCCTTTACCCTTCTCAGCGATTTGGTCGCGCCCTTCACGCCCGAACGGGTCGAGTCGATCGCCTGGACGCCAGCCGATACCGTCCGCCGGGCCGCCGAACTGATCGGCCGGCATGGCCCGGTGGCGTACTATCCCTACAACGGACTCGAGCAGCAGTCGAATGCCATGCAGACCAATCGGGCGGTCTGCAGCCTATACGCGCTGACCGGCAATTACGATGCTCCGGGGGGAAACGTGATCTTCGCCACGCCGCCGATCGCCGGCGTGGCGGGCGAAGACCTGATCGATCCGGCTGTGCGGGCTAAGCGCCTGGGCCTGGCGGAGCGACCGCTCGGCCCGGCCAATCTATACGGCAGCGTGACTCCCCCCGACTTCTATCGGGCGGTACTCACCGGCAAGCCGTATCCCGTGCGGGGCTTGATGTGTTTCGGCGGCAACATGCTGATCGCCAGCGAAGATGCCCAGATGGGGCGCGAGGCGTTCGAGCAGCTGGACTTCTACGCTCAAACCGACCTGTTTATGACGCCGACCGCGGAGTTCGCCGACATCGTCCTGCCCGCCTGTACCTTCTGGGAGGCCAGCCACGCGCGGCCCTCGTCCTGGCAGGGGCCGGCCACGACGAATTACATGCAACTTCGCAAGCAGGTCATTCCGCCGCTCTACGAGAGTCGCTCCGACATGGACATTCTGTTTGACCTGGCGGTGCGGCTGGGCTTCGGCGACAAGTTCTGGAATGGCGACGTCGAGGCGTCCTTCAACCACGTGCTCGCGCCCACCGGCGTTCGCGTGGACGACCTGCGCGCCAACCCGCTCGGCCTGCGGGCGCCGGTCACGACTCGCTACCGGAAGTACAGCGAGACCGACCCGGGGACAGGCCGCCCGGTCGGGTTCAGCACGCCGACGCGGCGAATGTCGCTCTATTCCGAGGAATTCAAGGCGCACGGCTACGATCCGCTCCCGGTGTTCCGTGAGCCGATGGTCAGCCCGAACAGCCGCCCCGATTTGGCCAAGGACTACCCGCTGATTCTCATCAACGCGAAGACGGTGCACTTCACGCACGGCCAGCACCGAAGCGTGCCTAGTTTGCGCAAGCGGCACCCACACCCGAACGTGCAGATGCACCCCGAGACGGCCGCCGCGCGCGGCGTGGCCGACGGCGATTGGGTATACGTCGAAACATTCCGCGGGCGGGTGAAGGTCCAGGCGCGTGTGACCGAAGCCATCGCCCCGCAGGTGGTGTGCATTCAGCACGGCTGGTGGCAGGCCTGCCAGGAACTCGGCCTGCCGGGCTACGACGCCTTCAGCCCCGAAGGCGCCAACGACAGCCGGCTCTTCAATGCCGATGCGATTGACCCGATCAGCGGGTCGGTGCCCCTGCGCGCTTTTCTGTGCGAGGTGCGTCAAGCAGCCGCGCCGGAAACCGAAGGCTCAAATGCCTGACCTTATCGCTCAACTGGCCTCGGCCGAGATTTACGACCTCGAACAACCACGCTTTGCCGGCATGCCGACTGCTCCGTTCGTCGCGCCGTCGTATTCGTACTTGCTTCACCGGCGGCACGCCGACACTTATGCCCCGGCGCATTACGGCCCGCAAAGTTGGTCGAGTGGGGTGCTGATCACCAACGATCACTTTGGCACTCATATTGACGCGCCCTGCCATCAGGCCCACCACATGCAACTTCTCGGCGGCGTGC
>JACQED010000568.1 GCA_016200785.1 Chloroflexota bacterium | reverse complement strand
CCGGCGAATCGAGCGCGGGGTTGTTCACCATCGTGGAGACGGCATAGGCTGTCATTTGCAAAGCCGGATAGGGACGGAGCAGTTCGCTAAGCCTGTCCGGCCCCTGCTCCTCAGGGTCCAGCCAGAGGGTGTAATCCTCGGGCTTGAGGATCACCGGCATCCGGTTGTGGATCTTTTCCATCAGCGAGTTAGGCTTGGTCGTGACGATCGTGCAGGACAGGATCGTGTCGTCGTCCGCCGAGCGCCACAGTTCCCACAAGCCGGCGAAGGCGAAAGGCTCGCCGGATTTCAGGCGGATGACCATCGGCGTTTTGGCTTTGTTGCCGGCGTCTTGGCGCCACTCGTAGAAGCCGTCGGCGAGGATCAGACAGCGCCGCTTTTTGAAGGCGGCCCGGAACGACGGCTTCTCGGCCAGCGTCTCGGCGCGGGCGTTGATCAGACGGCTGCCGATCGAGATGTCTTTGGCCCACGACGGGATCAGCCCCCAGCGGAAGAATTCGACTTTGTTCTGGCCGTTGTTCGCGACGACCGCGACGGGCTGCGTCGGCGCGACGTTGTAGCGCGGGGGCAAATCGGCCGGCACGGCGATGCCGGGGAAGGCCGCTTGCAAGGCGGCCGGATCAACCGTCAGGGTGAATCGTCCGCACATCGTGTGAGAACCACCGCTCCCGCCTAGTTTACCATCGTTTGCGCTTTGCGCAGAACAGGTAGAGAGTGCGTTGCCCCTATTTGGCTCTGCTGTCTCTACGCGACGACAAACCGGGGGCGCGGCCAGCAAGCCGCCCTCTCTTTTCTAATGCAAGGGCAGGGAGAATGCGACCCGCGTCCCTTTGCCCGGCACGCCGTCGCTCGTTGCCCAGATGTGCTCGCCGTGCGCTTCGACCAACTGCTTCGCAATGGCCAGGCCCAGGCCACTGCCGCCGTCGGCGCGCGTCCGCGAACGATCCACGCGATAGAAGCGCTCGAAGATGTGGGGCAGATCGTCGGGCGGAATGCCGGGGCCGGTGTCGCCGACTTCGAGGGTCACATGATCGCGATGAGCGGGAGGGTGGTTGGCTGGTTGGGTGGTTGGGAGCGCCGCCGCACCACCTAACAACCTAACCACCACCTCTCCCCCATCGGGCGTGTGCCGGATCGCATTGCTCAACAGGTTGCCGAGGACTTGCGCGATGCGTTGGGGGTCGAGCGAGACGGGTGCGAGGTCGTCGGGGATTTCGGCGCGGAGGGTGATGTGCTTCGCCTCGGCCTGCGATGCGAATTGGGCGACGGCGGAGCGCGCCAGCGCGGCGGGGTCGGTCGGCGCGAGATCGAGACTCAGTTGCCCGGCTTCGGCCAGCGCCAGCGTCCGCAGATCTTCCACCAACCTCGTCAATAGCCGGGTCTGATCGAGGAGAGGGCGCAGGTTCTCGGCGTTCGGCGGCAGGACGCCGTCTATGACCGCCTCGACATTGCTCTGCAGGACGGCGATCGGGTTGCGCAGTTCGTGCGCGATGTCGGCGGTCATGTCCCGCCGCAGACGTTCGGCCCTTTCGAGGTCGGCGGCCATTGAATTGAACGAGGCAGCCAGTTCGCCGATTTCGTCTTTTGAAGTCACCGGCACGCGCTGTGACAGATCGCCGCGCGCCACCGCGCCGGTCGCGGCGGTGAGCCGCTGAATCGGGCGCACGAGTCCGAAGGCGAACAGTCCGCCGGCGACGAGCGCCGCGCCGCCGGCCGCCAGCGCAGCCAGCCAAATGGCGCGGCCTACGCGCGCCAGCAGATCGGCCTCCGGGCTGGCGCCCCCCGGCCCCGGACCGAATCCGTGGCCGCCGATCATTCCGTCAGTCCCCATCATGCTGCCCTGCGCGATGAGCGTGCCGATGCGCGCGCCGTCCAGTTCAATCGGCGTGCCCGCCGTCGTGTCGGCTTCACTCAATGCCTGCCCGATCAGCGTTCCGCCGGTGTCGGCAGTGACGATGCTCTGCGCGTCGATCACGAGCAGCCGCTGACCCATCATGCCGCCCATGATTTGCCCGCCGGCGAGCGCCGCTCCCACGCCCTCCCACGAACCGTGGCCGCGATAGTAGCCGGCGAGTTCGTGGGCCAGTCCCGCTTCGGTCGTCATGCCGCCGCGAAACATGAAGCCGCGCACTTCGCGCGCAGTGCCTTGATTGGCCAGCAACGAAGCGACCAGCACGCCGACGAGTGCGACCGCGAGGAAGGAGAGGAGGAGCTTGGGGAAGAGGCGCACTTGATTGCAGATTGCGGATGGCGGATAGCAAATGGCCGATGGCAAATGGCAGATAGCGAATGACCGATGGCACCAGGCGATTGGCCAAACCCCATCAGCCATCAGCTATTAGCCATCAGCAAATTTGTACCCTACGCCAAACACCGTCACCACATACTCCGGCTTCTTCGGATCGCGCTCGATCTTGGCGCGAAGATTCTTGATATGCGCGTCAACCGTCCGCTCGTAGCCCTCGAAAGAATCGCCCTGCGCCGCTTCGAGGAGTTGCAGGCGGGTGAAGGCGCGGCCCGGTTCGCGGGCGAGGGTTGCCAGCAGGCCGAACTCGGTCGGGGTGAGCTCAATTGATTCGCCGCCGCGTGCGACGGAGTGCCGGACGAGATCGATGACGATGTCGGCGGCGCGGATGATCTCGGGCGCGGCCGGCGCGCTCTCGGCCCGGCGCAGAACGGCGCGGACGCGCGCCACGACCTCGCGCGGGCTGAAAGGCTTTGTCACGTAGTCGTCCGCGCCGAGTTCGAGGCCGATGAGCCGATCGGTTTCCTCGACGCGCGCCGTGACCATGATGATCGGGACGTTCGAGGAAGCGCGCAAGCGGCGAGCCACGTCGATCCCGTCTATTCCCGGCAAGTTGAGATCGAGCAGCACGAGGTCGGGTTTCTCGTGCTTGTGCTGTGTGAGAGCCATCGGCCCGTCGCCCGCCGTCACGACACGGAAGCCGGCCTGTTCAAGGTAGCCGCGCAGGACTTTGACGAGTTGAGGTTCGTCGTCAACGACGAGAATTGTCTGGGGCATGACCGGGAGTATAACCACAAAGGCACGAAGGCACAAAGAGAACTTGGTGGCTTCGTGCCTTCGTGGTAGGACGCTGGATAACCCGATCGCCTCAGACTTTTTCGCCGCAATACGGGCACGCTTTCCATCCGGCCTGCAACGGCCTGCCGCAGTGGGCGCAGGGGATCGTGGCCGCTGGCGGCTGTGTTGCGCCGGGAGATGAGATACTCCGCGCCAGCCACACGACGCCGAGCACGATCAGGCCGATGACCAACACCGGCCAAAGCAACATGCCGATGCCGAAGAACGGCATTCCGAATCCGCCCAGCATGTGTCCGCCTCCAAACATGTGTCCCGGCCCCATCATCCCGTAACCATATCCGCCGGCCCAGCCTGTGCGATAGGCGATAAGCGGCCACACGGTCGAGAAGATCACTGCCGCGACGATCAGAACTGCGCCGATGCCGAGTGTCCATTGAAGTGCTTTGCTCATGTTGTCCTCCGACAGTTATTGCGCCACGAATTGCACGAAT